>NZ_JBYSWV010000022.1:43051-74429 GCF_058781555.1 Brevibacillus sp. FW306-2-1A-C05A | reverse complement strand
GATTAAAAGTATGGTATAAGTATAAATGGTAACAAAAACCAAAGTTTCCAATTAAAGATGGAGGGAGTGAAATGTTGAGCTACTGGGATAGTAGTATCAACAAGTTATTATGCTGAAAAATCAGCGGTGGTTAACAGTATTGTTAATTTTGGGGCTTCTCTTTGTAAATGCCAATGGTGTTTACGCCAGCACTACTGAGGAAGACGATGGCTATATTCAACGTAGCGAGATTGAGCATTTCATGGAAATAATGGCTGAAACCGAGACAGAACAAGCAAGAGAAATGAATAATGAATTAACCAAATATATGGAAGAAAATGAGGAGTACTTATTTGCAGAAGTAGCATCAATTGTTGATAAATATCAAGTTCCTGATACGACGAATCAGACTGATGCAATGAGATATATGGAAGAAGTAGATCCAGAAGCACTACAGAGAGATTTCGAGCGCATAGATACACTTGCTCAAGAATATTATGATTACTACCAGATTCATAACGAGTTTCCAGAAGATGAGTCTTCCAAACAAGTATCTCTTAGGAGTATGGCAACGAGTGAAGCGCTAACTGTATTGAAAAATGCCGGGATTCGTATGACAGAAAGACAGTTGGCAGCGCGCTTGGCTGCATTGGGAGTGATTGCTGCGATTGATGGTCCACTTCCGGTAGGGGATTTTGTTGCTCTTGTTACGGGAGCCATCATTGTCAGCGATTATTTGAGTGACTATGTTGCAAGAAAAGATAGACTTGCTCAAGATATTGGGAATAACGAAGGCAGGTCATTTATTAAAATCGTTACAGAAAGTCTGTCGATTAGCGAAACAGTTACATACGAAATTAAAAGAAATAAAGTGAAGCATTTTAGAGCTTTTTTAAATCGGCTGGGTGGAGTGATTGTTGGGGATCCATTAACTCTTAGTGAAGCTAAACTGTTGGCTCGTCAGGAAAGAGACACATTTAGTGTTCGTAAAGATTATGCTGAAAAAGTTGTCACACAGAAGAATTATGATAAAAAATATGAAGACCCTCATTACTACTCTGGTGGGGAACTTAGGCTCGCTAATCTTCCTCATTATCACTTACTGAAGATGAAAAACGGTTCTTGGCAAAGACTGGGGGGTCATCATTTCTTCCCGTGGCGTGGTTTGAAATAAATCTAATGGAAAGGGCGTAACATATATACAGTTGCGTCCTTTCCTGCTATGATTCTGGTAAAATAAGGAGGATAGAATGCGCTTAAACATTGTAGCAACGGAAGAATTTTATATCGCAGGTATTGAAGTTGATATGGGTTTTGATTGGGATGAATTTTTCGAAGCGCCTGACCCTATCTTGTCAGAGATTGAACATGTGATGAAAAATAATGTCTTTTATTTCTTTTCAAGTGGGGAAAAATATATTATTGGCAAGCGAGTCAGTTCCATAGAAAATCTCCCGGAGAGGTGTATAGCCTCGAAAATACCTGCGGGGCTTTATGCCAAAGTACCTTATTTTCTAGAGGACTATTCACACGACATGTTTTCGATGACGAATTACGAGGTGCTTGAAGAGGAAGAATATAGCGAATATAGAGAGTTTGTATTTGGATCAGGCGGCAATTATCACATGTACGTTTATCGTTCAGTAGAATACTTGCCAGATGTCGTGAATGTGCGGCAGATTCCCGTTTTGCCAGAAGCGAGGGCAAAACTGCTTCGCAGGCAGTACATAGAAACATTTTTCGATGTAGACAGTAACCAAATTCGCAAGTTTCTCTATAAAAGATATGTAACATTGCACAGAGGATTCCTTTGGGAGTTTTTAGGAAAAGAGGCTTGCTGCAAAATGCAAGGGATGAGCTTGGCTGAAGCAACAGATTTTTTGAAAAGCAAACAAGAAGTGCTGTTTTTCTGGGACGCAACAAGCAAGTTAGGCAAAGAGTTCGCATACGGCAAAGTGTTTACGATGGATGCAGCAAAATTGATGCAATCTTACACGCGTTTCACTTTTGATATGTATCTGTTTGACTCGACCATGGACTGGACGATTATTTTTGTTCACGAAAGAATTAGCGATAAACCTGGCGATTGTTTTCTCATCAATAGGAATGAAATTGAGACAATGAGCTAAATGAGAGAAGGGGCTGTCCCTTACGTCATGGAAAATGACAGAGGAACAGCCCCTTGCATTGCGGATCGTTCGGAAATTAAGCAAAGGCTTTTAGCAGTTGAACGATTAATGGGATGAGATCTCCGATAAAAGTGAGAATCGCAATGGCAGTGTTCACAAAAGCCCCTCCTTAAAATTCCAAATTCACTATTATTATATTAATGTTCGCAATAGCTATCAAGAAAAATTTTCCTTTTCATGTTTTTGTTTGGAAAAATACTGCGTAACTACTTGCAAAGCCGCGAAGTGCATCACGATATGATTGCCCAGTAAAAAGCTGCGTTTTCCTGCATATAAGTTAAGAAATGGGATGTTCATCGCCAAATAAAACATAAAAAAGCTGCCGAACAGCCATACCGCTCGGACGTTGTTTTTCCGATCAATCCACCATTCAACGCGATTTTGGGCACTGGCAAGCAAGCAGCAGCGCCCAAAAAACCATCTAGGCATAAAATACGAAACCTGCCAAATCAGGGGAAATAGTAGCTTGCAGGCGATATACTTTCCAGCATACCGTAGAAAAACGTCACTCGCGCTCCAACTCTTCCACAGGGTTTTCATGCAAGCCTACAATCTCCATCACTTCGGCAACGGCCACTCTTCGCGCGCCCTCCATGAAATAGCCGATAACCCCCGGTTTTATTCGGTCCATATGGACTTTTTTGCGCATGGCCGGGAACAAAATTCACATCCTCGCCGTACCCTCCGCAGGGACGGGGCTAGTCAGGTCCAGAACGACATCCCCGTTCTCGTCCTCAAATTCGGGATGGATCGCGAATACTCCCGTTTCCCTCAGATCATCGCCCTCATAGGCAAAATCGCTGCGATAGCCTTGGAAGGGAAGCAGCTTTCTCCCGCCTTCTGCCTCCGGGTAAAACCGATAGTGCACCTTGAAATCAGCACGGTGTCCGCGCCGTTGTTCATAAGGAATCCAGCAATTTGTTTCCTTCATCGTTCCCTCCGCATAGGTGACATGTTGAGCTGTTTGGCACGCAAAAAAATGACTGCTGGCTTAGCTTCGAGCCTGCCGGTCTATGAAAATGCTCCTTTTCGCAAAGCTGAACGGTGATTCCGTCGAGCCAGATTGGCAGGGCTGGCAGGTGAACACGAAAGAGGGATGCTCAATATGGCATCCCGGCAAAGCCTAATCCTTCCGTATAATCAAATACACAATCAACCCGATCACCGGGAAAAAAAGCAGCGCAACCAGCACGATAACGGAAAATTCTTTGCTGTTGCCTCTGCGCCGCGAATCGCGGTAGGCCCAAATGCTGATGAGGATGTTTATCGCGTTGAAAAGCAAAAATAATAGCAAGGGCAGAAACATCACAATCGAAGAGTCGCCCAAACTTGCCAATCGAATCACCTGCTTTGTCGGATAAGTATGCTACTTTTTCTAATTATAACAAAAATTAGGTTATTGCACATGCGCAGGTAGACCTCCTACAAATAGCGGCTCTCGCGCCATTTTGTCTCGTATTCTTTTTTCTTGCCCTCAATCGGGCGGAACCTTTGCAACGTCAGTTTTGAGAGGAAGCAATAAAACAGATAGGGCAGCAAGCAGCCTCTGATCTCTCGATGGAGCAAATGATGAGAACCCATAGACAGCACCACCTTTGGTTTAGTTGCGAGATTTGGGGCAAGAAGCAGACCTTCCTCTCCCCATCATACAGGAAGACAATGCCATTTCCAAAGCTCCCGACAGCAACCGGAACACGAAGAAAACTCATAAAAAACTGAAAAATCCAAATTGACACAAGCTTGAATATTCTGCTAAGATGACTTTATAAAGTCATTGGAAAAACAAAGGATGAGCTTATACGATGCGCAGGACTGGAGATTTGAAACTCATTCAAGAACTGAATCGCTTTATCATACTCGATACAATCCGCCAGCATGGGCCCATCTCGCGCAGCGACATCGCCAAAAGGCAAGGCATCAGCCCTACCACCGTCACTTCGGCCGTCAACGAGCTGATTCGCGACGGATTGGTAGCGGAGGATGGCACAGGGGAATCGAAGGGCGGGCGCAAGCCGATCATGGTGCGCTTTTGCCCGGACGGGAAGTTTTTGATCGGCGTTTCCATCACGAATACGGCGATTACGATTGCCGAGATGAACCTGGAGGCGGCGACCAAGCGCAAGCAGGTGTACCCGGTCGGTCCTGACATGGTGAGCGAGCGGATCGTGCAGTACGTGCTGGATTCGATCGCGGACTTCTTGGGGCAGGTGGAGGATGTCACCCGTTGCCTCGGCATTTCGATCATCGCGCCGGGGATTGTCGATGCGGCAAGCGGCGTGATTCGCTTCAACTCCAAGCTGCGGCTGACGGATGTTCCGCTGAAGGATCTCGCCGAGCAGCGCTTTGGCATGGAGACGTGGCTGGACAATGACGCCAATGCGATCGCGCTGGCGGAAAAAAACTTCGGCGTGGGGCTTGATGCCGACAACCTGCTGTTTGTGACAGTCGGAGAAGGGGTAGGTTCAGGTCTTGTTGTAAACGGTTCCATTTTCCGCGGAAGCCGCGGGGGCGCGGGCGAGTTTGGGCATACGACAGTGGACCGGAGCGGCATGCGCTGCGATTGCGGCAATGTCGGCTGTCTGGAAAACTACGTCGCCTGGCCGGCGATCTACACGGGCTTGTTGTCCGCGATTGCGCGCGGCAAAGAGACGCTCGTGCTGGAGCTGGCTGGCGGAGATTTGACGAAAATTACGTTTGACGTGTTCCGCCAAGCCTTGCAGCAAAAAGACCAGGTGTGCGAGGACATCGTGGAAGAGATCGCGTCGTATTTGTCGATCGGCATCGTCAATCTGGTCAATCTGTTCAACCCGAGCCTGATTATTCTCGGCGGGGAAATGATGCGCGACAACCACGTCTTGTTCGAGCGTATCGAAAAACAGGTGCGGGAGCAGGCAATGGGCATCATGGTGGAAGGGCTGGAGTTCCGCCCGACTATGCTGGGAGCGGACTTTGAAGTCAAGGCAGCCGCTGCCGTACTGCTACAGGACGTTTTTCATTTCAGCCTGTAGTTCCTTTTTGCAGACTTTATTTTAGCATTGGAAAAAGAAAGTGAGCCTCGGATGGTGAAAGGGGGGAGCCGCGGAGGTCAAGGCACAGTCGTTTCAATCAAAAGCTGGGGGTAAAACAGAGGAGAACGTAATGTCGAGGAGGGATTTCACATGAAAAAGTTGGTTTCATTGGCGATGGCCGCTCTGTTGGTAGCGGTGGCAGGATGTTCCGGTGGCGGACAAAGCGCCGCCCCGTCTGAAGGGCAACAGCCGGGTGCGGCAAGCGGAGAAAAGGTAACGCTTACGTACGCCCTGTGGGACAAAAACCAGATGCCGGCCATGGAGGAAATTGCGAAGAAATTCCACGAAGCCAATCCCAATATTGACATCAAGATCGAGCTGACGCCGAACAAACAGTATTGGACGAAGATGGAAGCGGCTGCGACTGGCGGCACGTTGCCGGACGTTTTCTGGATCAACGGCCCGCGGATCATCAAGTACGCGGCAAACGACGTGTTGTTGCCGATCACAGACCAGATCAAGGCGGACGGCATCGACCTCGGGAACTACCCGAAGGCGCTGGTTGATCTGTACACATACGAGGGACAAAACTACGCATTGCCGAAAGATTTTGACACCATTGGCCTCTGGTACAACAAAAAACTGTTTGATGAAGCGAACGTGCCTTATCCGGACGAGACATGGGACTGGAACAAGCTGAAGGAAGCGGCGAAAAAGCTGACAGACGAGAAAAAAGGCGTCTGGGGCATCGCGGCAGCGCCGTACGGACAGGACAACTACTACAACACGATCTTCCAGAGCGGCGGGTACGTCATCTCCGAGGACAAGAAGTCGTCGGGCTTTGACAAACCGGAAACGATCGAGGGGCTGAAGCTGTGGGTCGACATGATTAACGACAAAGTGTCCCCGTCTGCGGCGCAAATGTCGGAAACCGAGTCCACGCAGTTGTTCGAGTCGGGCAAGGTGGCGATGATTTACACGGGTTCGTGGATGGCGAGCGCTTTTCACACCAACGAATATACAAAAGACAAGGTAGACGTCGCGTATTTGCCAAAAGGCAAGGAAAACACCAGCGTCATTCACGGCCTGGGCAATGTGATCGCGGCGAACACGAAGCATCCGAAAGAAGCGTGGGAATTTGTGAAGTACTTGGGCTCCAAGGAAGCGGCTGAGATTCAGGCGAGCAAAGGCGCGGCGATTCCGGCGTTCAACGGCACCCAGGATACGTGGGTCAAGTCGATGCCGAACTTCAATCTGCAAATTTTCATCGATCAGGCAGCGAACGCCAAGGCGTACCCGATTTCCAAAGATACGGCGAAGTGGGCCAAGCTGGAGACGGAGTACATGACCAAAGCCTGGGCGGGCCAAATGAGTGTGGAGGATGCAGCCAAAGAGCTTGCGCAAAAAATGAACGAGCTGCTGGCGCAAGAGTAGGGTTTCAACGGGCGGATGGCTTCGGAGGGTGAACGGAGCCATCCCCTGCTACGAGCTTATTGTCAGGGGGGATATTGCGATGAGCAGCCAACTTCAGCCTGAGGTGCATGCCGCTGCCCGGCCAAAAGCGGAAAAATCGTTGAACCGGATGAAGCGAAGCGACTGGCTTTGGGCGTATCTCATGATCGCGCCGACGCTGATCGGTTTGGGTGTGTTTTACATATGGCCAGTCGTGCAAACCATCTATCTCAGCTTTACCAAATGGGGAGGCTTCGGCAAGTACAAATGGACGGGCGTCGACAACTACGTGCTGCTGTTCCAGGACCCGAACATGTGGATCGCGCTGAAAAATACGTTCGTCTATACGGTGCTCGCGGTGCCTGCCAGTATCGCCATCTCCATATTGATCGCCGTTTTGCTGAACCAAAAAATCAAAGGCATCTCGTTTTACCGCACGCTGTATTTCTTGCCGGTCGTGACGATGGCGGCTGCCGTGGCGATGGTGTGGAGATGGCTGTACAACGCCGATTACGGTTTAATCAACTACTTGCTCGGGCTGGTGGGAATTGAGGGGCCGCGCTGGATATCCGACCCGGCGATCGCGCTGTACGCCGTCATTATCGTGGCGGTCTGGAGCTCGATCGGCTACAACATGGTCATTTTCCTTGCTGGCTTGCAGGGCATTCCGCGCAGCTACTACGAAGCGGCCGAAATGGATGGCGCCGGACCTGTGCGCATGTTTTTCACCATCACGCTGCCGCTGTTGACGCCGTCGATTTTTTTCGTCAGCATTACGTCGCTGATTGGCGCCTTCCAGGTGTTTGACCTGATTTATTTGATGATCGGCAAGCTGGGCAATCCGGCGACCGAGGCTACGCAAACAGTCGCGTATTTGTTCTTCACCAACGGCTTCGAGTCGGGCAACGGAGGCTATGCAGCCGCAGTGGCTGTCGTGCTGCTCGTGCTGATCCTGATTGTGACGGCCGTCCAGATGAAAATGCAGAAAAAATGGGTTCACTACGATTAAGCGAGCATGACGGGATGGGAGGAATGAGGGATGAGTGTCCGAACAGGACGTAATCGAGCAGCCAAAAACGTATTGATTCATCTTGTTTTGATCGCTGGCGCTCTGGTGATGGTCGCGCCGTTTGTCTGGATGGTGCTCACCTCGCTGAAAACGCTGGGCGAGTCGACGCAGGTGCCGCCTGTCATCTGGCCGACGGCGCTGCAATGGGAGAACTACACGCATATTTTCGAGATGCTGCCTTTTTACGATTTTTACTGGAATACGATCTTGACTACAGTGGTGAAAGTCGTCGGGCAAGTGTTCTTGTGTTCGCTTGCGGCGTACGCGTTCGCCCGCATCGAGTTTCCGGGGAGAAACGCCTTGTTCATCGTGTTTTTGTCCGTCTTGATGGTGCCGGGGCAAGTGTTTTTGCTCCCGCAGTTTCTCATCATGAAGGAGCTGGGCTGGCTGAATACGCTCACGGCGTTGATTGTGCCGGGACTGTTCAGCGCATTCGGAACGTTTCTGTTGCGCCAGTTTTTCATGTCCTTGCCAAAAGAGCTGGAGGAAGCGGCGAAGCTGGACGGCTGCAACCACTTCCAGATTTACTGGCGGATCATGCTGCCGCTGGCCAAGCCCGGGCTGATCGCACTGGCGATTTTCGTCGCCCTCTGGTCCTGGAACGACCTGATGTGGCCGCTGATCGTCAACAGTACGCCGGATAAAATGACCTTGTCCGCAGGATTGGCTTATCTGACCGGAGAACATACGAACATGACGAACTATCCGATTTTGATGGCCGGCTCCGTTCTTGCCATTTGGCCGATGATTATTGTCTTTATTTTCTTGCAAAAGCATTTTGTCGAGGGAATTACCCTAACCGGGTCCAAATAGCCATTTTCCCCAGAAGGAGTGAAAAACCAATATGCATCATGTTCTGGTAATCGGAGCAGGTACGATGGGAACTGTTCACGCACGCTCTTACGCTGCTATGGAAAACGTTGAGCTGGTCGGCATTGTCGACATTCGCGCAGAACGCGGTCGCGAGCTGGCGGCCGAGACGAAGACAGGGTGGTTCGCAAGCTATGAGGAAGCGATGGAAAAGCTCGCGCGGGTAGACATCATTGACGTGTGCCTGCCGACCTACCTGCACAAGACGTACGTGCAAAAAGCAGCCGACGCCGGCAAGCACGTCATCTGCGAAAAGCCGCTGGCGCGCAACAAGGAAGAAGCAGAGTCCATCGTAGACTACTGCCGCGAGAAAAACGTCAAGCTGTTCGTCGGCCACGTCCTGCGCTTTTTCCCCGAGTACGAGAAGTCCCGTCAACTGGTGCAGGACGGTGCGATTGGCAATGTCGGCGTGGCGCGGACGTTCCGGGGCGGGATTTTTCCGACCGCGTGGAACGACTGGTATGCCGACTACAAAAACAGCGGCGGCCTCGTGCTGGACATGATTATTCACGACTTTGACTTTTTGCGCTGGTGCTTCGGCGACGTGGAGCGCGTCTATGCGAAAAGCTTGCTCGGGCGCGGATTCGCGCGGATGGATTACGCGCTGGTGACGCTGCGGTTTCAAAACGGGATGATCGCGCACGTGGAAGGCTCGTGGGCGCATGAAGGCTTCTCGATGAAAATGGAGCTGGCTGGCAGCGAAGGCATCATTCAGTACGACAGCGCGAAGGAAAAGCCGCTGATCGCGGTCAACCGCGCGAAGCAGGCGGGCATGAGCGGAGTGGCGGTGCCGGAGAGTCCGTTGCGGGAAAATCCGTATTTCCGCGAGTTGAAGCACTTCATCGACTGCATCGAAAACGACCGCGAGCCGCGCGTGACGGTCGAGGATGCCGTGAAGGCAGTGGAAATCGCGCGAGCCGCGCTTGAGTCAATCGAAACGGGCAAGCCCGTAACGCTAGTGTAGGAGGGGACCACATATGAAACTGGGAATCATCAGTGTCGCACATATGCATGCGTACAGCTACGCGAATGCTGTCGGGAAGCTTGCGGGCGTACAATTGGTCGGGGTTGCCGACGAGGACGAAGCGCGCGGCAAGGCGGCGGCAGAGAAGTGGGGCGTACCGTTTTACCGCGATTATCGCGAGCTTTTGAAAACGGACATCGACGCGGTCATCATCACTTCGGAAAATGCGAAGCATCATGAGCATACCGTAGCAGCGGCGAAGGCAGGCAAGCATATCCTGTGCGAAAAGCCGCTCGCGACCACGCTGGCGGCGGCCGAGGAAATGATCGACGTGTGCCGCGAGCAAGGCGTCATTTTGCAGACGGCGTTCCCGGTCCGGTTCCATCCGGCGGTCGTGCGGGCCAAACAGCTCGTGGAGCAAGGCAAGATCGGCCGCATCATGGCGATCCGCGGGACGAACCGGGGGCAAAATCCGGGCGGCTGGTTCGTCGATCCGGCCCAATCCGGCGGCGGCGCAGTCATCGACCATACGGTGCACGTCGTCGATTTGATGCGCTGGTTCATGGGCGCAGAAGTGCGCGAGGTGTACGCGGAGGTAGACAGCAAGTTTTCCGCTACTCCGATTGACGACTGCGGCATTTTGACGCTCGAATTTGAAAACGGCGTGTTTGCCACGCTCGATTGCAGTTGGTCGCGCAACAAGACGTTTCCGGTCTGGGGCGACGTCACGATGGAGATTATCGGCACGGAAGGCACGATTTCGCTCGACGCCTTTTCGCAAAAGCTCGACGTGTACAGCAACGACAAAGGCTTGAAGTGGGTGAACTGGGGCGACGACATGGACAGCCAGTTGGTGAGCGACTTTGTCGCGAGCGTCCGGGAGAAAAAAGCGCCATCGGTAACGGGAGAGGACGGCATGCGGGCGGTGGAAGTCGCGCTTGCTGCCTACCAGTCGGCTGAGCAGAAGCAGCCGGTAGTCATACGCTAGCTGGGACGGTGAACGAGAGTGAGCATACAGATCGGAATGATTGGCGTTGGCGGGATTGGACAGCATCACCTGAAAGGCTTGCTCGCTGACGAACGGGTGAGAGTCACAGCCGTCTGCGACGTGAACAAGGAAGCGGCGGCGTCTACGGCTGAGCAGATCGGGGCTGCGGGCTACACGTCCTGGCGGGAGCTGCTCGCGCATGAACAGCTCGATGCGCTGTTTGTCTGCGTTCCGCCTTTTGCCCATGAAGAAATCGAGGAGCAGGCTGCGGCCAGAGGCATTCACCTGTTCGTGGAAAAGCCGATCGGACTGGATCTGGAGACAGTCAAGAGGAAGCAGGCGGCGATCGAGAAAGCAGGAATTATCAGCGCGACAGGCTATTGCCTGCGCTATCTGGACATCGTGCAGCAGGCCCGCGACTATTTGGCTGACAAGCAAATCGCGCTGGTGCGCGGCCATTATTTGACCAAATTTGTGGAGACGCCGTGGTGGCGGCAGATGGGCAAATCCGGGGGCCAGCTAGTTGAGCAGGCGACGCATACGCTCGACATGATGCGCTTTTTGGCCGGGGACGTGGAAAAAGTGTACGCCCAGATGGCGCTTTTGGCCTCGCAAGACATCGACGGCATCGACATTCCCGATGTATCGGCGGTCAGCCTGTCGTTTGCAACAGGGGCGATCGGGCAGCTCGATACGTGCTTCATCCAGGCCGATCACCGCACAGGGGTGGAAATTCTCGGGAAGCATTTCCGCGTCCAGATCGACGGCCGAAAGCTGACGATCACGGACGAGGCGGGAACGCGCACGACAGAAGCAACGGTGGACATGTACAGGAAGCAAGACCGGGCGTTTGTCACGGCAATCGAAACAGGGGATGCGAGCCTGGTCCTGTCACCGTATGCCTCGGCGAAAAAGACGCTGGCGGTTACGTTGGCGGCCAATCAGTCTGCGAAGTCAGGCACACCTGTCACGATTTCGCACGATGAATAAGGGAGTGAACAGCATGTTTTTTCAAAAAGGAATCAACGCCTGGTGCTTCCCGAAGGAAACCGGAGCAAAGGACATTTTCCGGCAGGCAAAAGCGTACGGGTACGCGGGCGTCGAGCTGAATCTCGACGAAGGGGACGCTTGCTTGCATCTGGAGATGACGGAGGAAGAGTTACGGCTGCTCGCGCAAAAGGCCCGCGAGCATGGGCTGGAACTGCCGAGCGTCTCGACGGCGCTTTTGTGGAAGTACCCGCTTACGCACAATGACGAAGCAGTTCGCGAAAAAGGCATTCGGGTCGTCGAGAAAATGATCGAGGCGGCGAGCATTTTTGGCGCCCGGACGGTGCTCGTGGTGCCTGGACTGGTGACGGCGGAGGTTTCGTACGACAAGGCGTATGAGCGCGCACGCGAGGCGCTCGTGCGGCTGGCGCAAACGGCAGCGGCCAAGCAGGTGCACATCGGCATCGAAAACGTCTGGAACAAGTTCCTGCTCAGTCCGCTGGAAATGGCCGGACTGATCGACGAAGTGAATAGCCCGTGGGTAGGCGCTTATTTCGATGTCGGCAACGTGCTGCAGTTCGGGTTTCCCGAGCAGTGGATCCGGATTTTGGGGAAAAGAATCCGCGCCATTCACGTCAAAGATTTCAAGACGTCGACGGGCAACATTACCGGATTCGTGCCGCTTTTGGCTGGCGACATCCCGTGGGATCGCGTGGTGGAGGCGCTGCGCGAGGTGGAGTACAGCGGCTATGTCATCCCGGAAATCTCGCCGTTTGCCCACAAGCCAAAGCTGCTGCTCGCGCAGTGCTCCCAGGCGCTTGACGCCATTTTTCAATAGAGAACAGACAGCGAGGATGTGAGTCAAAGGATGACCCAAGACAAACCATATGCCATCGGAATTGACCTGGGAGGCACGAAAATCATCGCTGCTATCGTCGACCAGAATGGCTGCATCCTGAGCCAAGCGAATGCGCCGACGCAAAAGGAGGACGAGGCTGATGCTGTCATTTTGCGAATTGGCGATCTGGTGCAGTCCGTGCTTGCGGACAGCGGTGTCGGCCTCGCGCAAATACGCGGAATCGGAATCGCTACTGCCGGAATTATTGATACGCATCGGCACATGGTCATCTTTGCGAGCAATCTGAACTGGAGCGACGTGGCAATCGGCGACAGGCTGCACGAACGGTTTGGCGTTCCGGTGCAGCTCATCAACGACGCCAATGCGGCAGCGGTGGCGGAATGGGCTTTTGGCAGCGCCAGTGGCACGGATGATCTCATTTACGTGACGGTCAGCACGGGCGTGGGAGCCGGCATCATCAGCGGCGGCCGCCTGATTACCGGAATCGGCGACAGCGCGGGAGAGTTCGGGCACATATCGCTTGACCCGGAAGGACCGCTCTGCGCCTGCGGGAACAGAGGCTGCCTGGAAAACTACGTCTCCGGGCTTGCGCTCGCCAAAATGGCGCAGGAGCAGTTGCAATCCGGTACGGCCAGCTCCTTGCGCACTTGCACCACGGGCGAGCTCAGCCGCATTACGGCCAAGGAGATCGGCGAGCAGGCACAGAGCGGGGATGCGCTCAGCATCGACTTGCTGCGGCAGGCTGGCTACTACCTCGGCGTCGGCCTGACCAACTTGATCCACCTGTTCAATCCGCAGGTGATCGTGTTCGGCGGCGGAGTCATGAACAACGGACAGATCCTGCTCGAAGAAGCGCAGCGGGTAATCCGCCAGCGCTGCATCTCGCGCATGGCGAGCCAGGCGACGATTCAGTTGAGCACGATGGGAGCGGAAGCGGGCGTGCTGGGAGCAGCGGGGATGTATTTTCCGGCCGCGCGCAAAAAAGTGGCCGTCTAAGCGAGGATGAAGCGCGAAGGAATAAAAGGAAGCCGACGTTTTGCCAGAGACGTCGGCTTTTTGCTGTGGTTCTTTTGCATAGGCACGCTTGACGAGGGAGGCTTGGCGGGAAGGCGCTCGCGCTTTCTGCGGGATGGCATGACAGAATCTCCAAGGGTTCTCGCGTCAGACAAGTAATCGTAACCTGCCAGATTTTCCTTACAACTGTTTCGGGTCCGGAACATAGGCAACATAACCGATGCTGTCTGGCGAGTCGGCAATTTTCGTTTGCTTGGGAAAAGCGCGAAGCGTCCACAGGATGTACAGGTCGCCAAACCCGCCGAGCAGCATCGCGATGCTCCATAAGTACCAAAAGATCGAATGGAAGAAGTACGCCAGGAAAAGCGGCAGCACGCCGAGCAGCAAGTTCGGAAGCAGGACGGCAAACCGATAGCTGCCGATGGAGATCGGCTTCAGGCAGCAAGCGTACAAAACGAGCTTGCGCCACACCACGCCAAAGCGAATATCTGCGACAGACACCTGGCGGCTGAGCAGGAAGCCGACTCCGTGCAGTAGTTCATGGACGATTACGCCAACTGCGACCGCGAGAAAAAACAGGAAGAAGTCGCCAAACGAGAGCGTAAAGGCGAGTGTCGTCTGATAAAGAAACGCGAACAAAGCTGCCGGAACGAACAGCAGGAAGCACACGCAGGCAAGCAAATTGGCTTTTAACGGCTGCAAGATCACCTGCTTTTTCACGTAGTTGGGTTCCAAATCAATCGGGCCTCCTGTCATGATATACTCCAAGTATAGCTTTTTGGGCTGACGGCGTTCAAATGAATCCGCCATACTGCACAGGAATTGGCCTTTCGACTCATATGGTTTCGGAATGCGGTTCATGTATGATGAAGTTGTGGCACGTTTCGGCAAAAAACAGGCCAAAGGAAACAGAAAAAAGCGGATGAGGGGTCGCAGCATGCAGGGGAAAAACAAACGTCTATTACTGGGAATCGCGCTACTGGTTGTCATTGCGTTGGGCTTTTGGGGCTATCGCTTGCTGGGGCCGATTGCGCTGGCAGAAGGGTATTTGTGCGAAGACAACAGCCGGATGGCGTACGCAAAAGTAACAGCGGAAAATGACCAGGTCAACGTTGAAGTAACGTTGTCTAAGCTGCTCGTCGAGGATACGATTCCGCGTTTGCAGACGGAGACAAGCGTCTGGACGGGGACGATGGAAAAAGATACGCTTACCCTTCAAGAGAAGACGACGGGCCAAAAGCTCCAGGCCAAGGTGAGCGCAGACGGGCTGCTGTTCCAGGGGCCGCTTGCGCAAGGCGAGCCGGCGGAAACCAAGCTCGCAGCCAGCAACAAGCAGACGTACGACGACAAGCTGGCGGCGTGGACGAACAGCGTCGAGCAGGAAGCCGCCCAGAAGAAAAAAGAAGTGGAAGAGCAACGGGCCAAGGAAGCAGCGCGCGTCGAGTTCGCTAAAAAGGTCGAGCAGACGGGGAGGCTTACGGCCGATATGCTGGAGAGCGCCCAATATTTGCAGGAAATCCAGTTCGCAGAGGAGCTGCAGTTTTCCAAAGACCAGGTCGTCGAGCTGCAAGGTCTTTTGGACGAGCTGATTACATACGCGAAACAGCCTAGCCTGAGCAAAATGGAATACGACGTGATGGCCGGGACGCTCGGCAGCATGAAGGTGCTGGTCGACGGGATGAACGCCATGGACAGCACGATTGCGCAAAAGAAAAAGAGCATGCAGGACATCATCGCGGTGCTGGAGACGGATATGAAAGACGCGCAGGCGGTGTGGGAGGAAATCAAGGCGAGCGTGACAGATGCAGAGAAGCGGGAAAAAGCGTTGACGGACGCGGTCAAGACAGGCTCCGATGCGATCGCGCAGGCGAAGCAGCGGCTCGGCACGCTGGAAAAAGAGCAGGCGGGCGTCAAAGCTTCCGCAAACAAGCTCTACCAGCAGGCGGCAGCCGTGCTCGAACAGACGAGGTCCAAGTACGGCTACTAGCACTGATACACCGATAGCGGAAAAAGACAGGCTCAGCTTCCGGACGGCTCGATGCGGCGGGAGGCTGAGCTTTTTTGTGCAGATTGTGCAAAAAAAGAATGGACTAGAGGTTTATCCGGTAGAAGGACAACCTGGCACGACTTCGGACGAAGAGGGAAAGCAAGACGCGTTCGCTTTAGATAGCAAGGTTTCGGGGAATGGCTCGATGCAGCAGCCAAGTCTCTGGAGCGAATGAGATTTTGTTATTTTCAGATCGGTTTTATTGTATTATTCTTAATCGTATAAATCAGCCTTTGTGGCTTTGGTCGGGAGGTTTTTTATGAGCGTCTACGAAAGTATTACGGAGCTGATCGGAAACACGCCTCTCGTTCGCCTGAACCGGATGGTCCCCGAAGGAGCGGCAGAAGTATGGGTGAAGCTGGAAAAATTCAACCCGTCGGGAAGCGTCAAAGACCGGGCTGCTTACAACCTGATTGCCGTAGCCGAGCAGGAGGGCCTGATCCGGCCAGGGGACACGATTATCGAGCCGACCAGCGGGAACACCGGGATCGGCTTGGCGATGAACGCCGCGGCCAAAGGGTACCGGGCGATATTGGTCATGCCGGACAACATGTCCAAAGAGCGGATCAACATCTTAAAAGCGTACGGGGCAGAGGTCGTGCTGACGCCAAGCGAGCAGCGGATGCCGGGAGCGATTGCCAAGGCCAAGGAGCTGCAGCAGGAGATTCCGCGCAGCTTCATCCCGCAACAGTTTGAAAACAAGGCGAATCCCGATATCCACCGGGTCACGACTGCCCGCGAAATTTTGGCGCAGACGAACGGACAGCTCGACGCTTTTGTCGCAACCGCTGGCACTGGCGGAACGATTACGGGGACAGGCGAAGCGTTGCGCGAGCAGCTTCCGGAGCTGTACATCGCCGTCGTCGAGCCAAAAGGCTCCCCGGTTTTGTCCGGCGGCAAGCCTGGACCGCACAAGCTGGTCGGCACCAGTCCGGGCTTTATTCCGCGCATTTTGAATACGGGCATCTACGACGAGATCATCCAGATCGCGGACGAGGACGCGCTGGACAGCATGCGCAAACTGGCGGCGCTGGAAGGGATTTTGGTAGGTCCGTCGTCTGGAGCATCGGTGTTTGCTGCGGTTGCTGTCGCGAAAAGGCTGGGAGCAGGCAAGCGGGTCGTCTGCATCGCGCCGGATACGGGCGAACGGTATTTGAGCATGAATCTTTTTTAAAAGGAAACGAAGCAAGCGAAAGCCGCTTTTCTGTGCGAGGGAGAAGGCGGCTTTTTCGTATCCCGGGCGAGCATGGTGTGTTATTATTTGGAAAAAGTCTTTCTGACAGGAACAGACACGATGAGGAGCGGCATGCAAATGGGCAGAAGGGCTATAATCGCCGGAGCCGGGGTGAGCGGGCTGGCGGCTGCCATCGCATTGAAGCAGGCGGGCTGGCAGGTGATGTTGTACGAGCAGGCCAAGGAGCAAAAAGCCATCGGCGCTGGCATCGTGCTCGCAGCCAATGCGATGAAAGCACTGGATAAGCTCGGGGCGGGGGCGCGCGTTCGCGAGCTTGGTTCCTCTGTTCGCGAGGCGAAAATACGCGACTGGCGAGGAAACGTGCTGGTCGAGATGGCTTTTGAGCAGCAAGCAAAGCGCTGCGGGGCGGACAGCTACTTGATCCACCGCGCTGATTTGCAGCAGGCCATGCTTGCGAAAGTGGCGGCGCACGATCTCGTTCTGGACAAAAAGCTCGTTTCCTTTGCGCAGGAAAAGGGCGGCGTGCAGGCGGCTTTTGCGGATGGCACGACAGCGGAAGCAGACGTCCTGATTGGCGCGGACGGCATCCATTCGCGCGTTCGCAAGCAGCTTTTTGGCGAGGGGAAAATGTGCTACTCCGGCTACACGGCGATTCGCGGCATAGCCCGCTACGAAGACCAGCGCTATCCGGTGGAAACGCACGGAGGGTTCGAAGCGTGGGGGAGAGGAGCCCGGTTTGGCTTTTCGCACATCGGCGGCAACCGAATTTTCTGGTTTGCGGCGGTCAACGCGCCAGAGGGCGAACAAGATTCGCCGATCGCCCGAAAGCTCGCGGCTATGCGCAGGTTCGAAGGCTGGTACGAGCCTGTGCAGGCTGTCATTGCGGCTACGCCAGAGGAAGCGATTTTGCGCCATGACATATACGACCGCCGTCCGCTGAAGCAGTGGGGAGCAGGGCTTGTAACGCTGATCGGAGACGCTGCGCATCCTATGCTGCCGAATCTGGGCCAGGGAGCAGGCCAGGGGCTGGAGGATGCGCTCGTGCTGGCGCGCTGCCTGGCAAAAGCGGGAGGCGCCGCTGATTTTTCCACAGCTTTGCGCGAATACGAAGGGCTGCGAAAAAAGCGGGTGCATGCCATCGTGCGCAGCTCGCGGCTGATTGGCTATGTGACGCAATGGGAAAATCCGCTGGCGGTCGCCTTTCGCAGCCTGCTGCTGAAAACGATACCTGCCGACGTGCAGAGCAGGCGGCTGGACTGGATTATCGGGCACGAGGTATAGACGCAAGCCAAAAAAGCAGGGAGCGGAAAGCCCCTGCTTTTTTCTGTGCAAAACGTTCCCGGCGCAATTCGTGCCAGGCAGCTTTTGAGCGTTTGGGATCGGCAAAACGAGCCTGAACGGTTTGCCCTGCCTTAGCCTTGCTGACGCGCCTGGTAGGCGAGCAAGGCTCCGATGAACAACTGTCCGGTCTGGAGCATGGAGCGCTCATCCACATCGAATTTCGGGTGGTGGTGCGGATAGGTCGCCTTGATCTCCGGGTTGCGGCCGCCTGTCATGAAGAAAGTGGCTGGCCGCTCCTGCGCGAAGTAGGCAAAGTCTTCTCCGCCCATGATCGGCGGCATCTTGATGACGTTCTCGTCGCCGAAGAGACGCTTGGCTTCTGCCTCGACATGCGTCGTTTCCACTTCGTCGTTCCAGGTGGCAGGGTAGCCGCGCTCGTACGTGATTTCGCACGTCGCGCCGACAGCCTGGCAGCTCGCCTCTACGATGCGGCGCATGGAATGCTCGACTGCGACGCGCACTTCCTCGTCATACGTGCGCACGGTTCCTTTGAGGCGCACTTGGTCGGGGATGACGTTGTAGGCTTCGCCGCCTCCGAGGAACGAGCAGACGGACAGAACGACCTGCTTGAGCGGATCAATCTGACGGCTTGCTATTTGCTGCAAGTTCATCACGATCTGGCTGCCGAGCACGATCGGGTCGATCGAGTTGTGCGGGGAAGCGCCGTGCCCGCCTTTTCCGTACAAAATGATTTCGAAGCTGTCCGCCGCCGCCGTTACATAGCCCGTCGCAATCCCGACCTTGCCGACTGGCAGGTCAGAGGCTACGTGCGCGCCGAACACTACGTCGACGCCTTCCAGGCAGCCTGCTTCGACCATGGCCTTGGCGCCGCCCGGCGGCAGCTCTTCGGCAAATTGATGCAGGAACACGACCGTTCCTGGAATTTCGTCACGATATTCGCTCAACACTTGCGCGACACCCAAAAGCCCTGCTGTATGAATGTCGTGCCCACACGCGTGCATCACGCCTGGAATGCGCGATTTGTACTCGACGTCTTTTTCATCCTGAATCGGCAGGGCGTCAAAGTCGGCGCGCAGGGCGACTGTTTTTCCCGGTTTGCCGCCCTTGAGATAGCCGACGACGCCCATGCCGCCGACACCTGTTTTGACTTCAATGCCAAGGGAAGCCAGCTTGTCCGCTACCTTTTTGGCCGTATTCTCCTCTTTGAAGGAAAGCTCGGGGTACATATGCAGATCGCGTCTGAATGACACAAGCTCGGGGTAAATTTCCTGTAAACGGGCAAACAATTTGTCTTGCATTGGCCCCACTCCTTTTTCCCGTAGAAAGAGATTGGTAATTCGCAGTCTCTTAATTATAAAAATATTGAGAAATATATTGCAATCTATGCTGTACCAGAGTATGCCTGGTGTGACGGGGGATGCAGGTGGACAGCCTCGAAAGAAATGGACTAGAATGAAGAGAGGAAAGACACGTCATAGAGAGATTGACAGAGGAGAATATGGTTACTGCCTTCACCAAAAACCGCAGGGTCTGGATTTGCGTGCTGATGTCCGGCGCCCTGTTTTTGACGATGACCTGTTTGAGCATAGCAGGCTCTTATTACAATACGAAGCAATCCGTTCGCCTCTCGATCGCCAACCAGAGCATGAAGACGGCTGCGGCGGCGGCCAGCCGAATCGACGTCGCGTCCTACGAGCAATTTTTGCAGCATCCCGTAAAGGAAAATCCGGCGTACGAGCGGCTCACCTCCCAGCTCAGCCAGGTGCGGGAGCAGTTCGGGGTCCTGTACTTGTACTTGCTGCAAATCAATCCGGATGGAAGCGGCGGCAAAGTCATGGTCGCCGCCCATCCGCCCGATTCCGGCATCCAGTTTCAGATTGGCGACCCCTGTTATGTGAATGCGGAGCAGATTGCCAAAATTCGCGCGGGGGAGACGTATTATTCGGACATCATTCGCGATCCCCACTACGGCGTCTACATGTCGGCAGGGGCACCGCTTCTGGGCAAGGACGGCCGGCTCGCCGGCATCGTCGGCGTCGATACCGATATGGCGATGGTCGAGGGCATAGGCAAGGACGTCGTGCGCAACAGCGTGCCCGTCTTCGTGTTTCACGGACTGTTTGTGGTCGTGCTGATCGTTTTGATTCTGGGCCTTTCGCGTTGGTACCAGCGGGAAATTCGCGTGGCGGTGGGAGAGACGGAGGAGCATTACCAGGACGAGCTGCGCTCTGTCATCAGCTCCATACGCTCGATTCGACATGATTTCGTCAACCATATGCAAGTGTTGTACGGACTGATTGAATGCGGCTATTTCGACAAGGCGCGCGATTACATCCAGTCGCTGTTGAAGGAGACGAAGTTGCTCGATCTGACGGTGCGGATCGCCAATCCGGCGTTGATGGTTTTGTTCCATACAAAATGGGAGCAGGCCAAATCGAAGCAGATCGTCATGCAGTTCGCCGAGTGCCCGGATCCGTTTGAGGGCATTCCGTCTATTGACCTGGTGAAAATTATGTCCAATCTGATCGACAACGCGATAGATGCCGCAGAGATGGCGGATGGGGAAAAGCGGATTCGGATCGCCTGCCGCCGGGAGGACAAGCAGTACGTCTTCGAGGTGGAGAACACGGGCGCGGAGATTTCGCCCGAGCAGCGTGCGCACATTTTCACGGTAGGCTATACGACCAAGCCGGCAACGCGCTCAAACGCGCGGGGAGCGGGATTGCCGATCGTCCAGGCGGTGGTCAGCAAACATAACGGGAGCATCGAGATCGTCTCGGAGCATGGAATGACGCGGTTCACGGTGATTTTGCCTGCAAAATAAATGACGTCTCGCCTTTTGGCGAAGAAGAAAAGCCGTCCATTAGCGACGGCTTTTTCTTGTAGGCGACATGAACGAGACACAGTGGAAGGGGTTCAGCCAGGAAGTATTTTTCGCTATAAATCGACAAAATTCTACAATATTTTCATAGGACTTTTGGCCGTAGACGCCTTGTGAGAAATTTTTCTTCCCCCGCTATCAGACAAGGATTCGCATAAAACATGGAAAAAGCGTGGAGTTTGTCATTCTGGGTCAGATTGCTTAGGCGAAAAAATGGTTTTGCGCAGGAACGATTTTCTGTCGAAAGAAAATTTTTGGCTATGATCTAAAAACGTGTAATAATTGTGAATAGTCGGATCTGTGGGGGGTAAAATCATAGTCCGGCCAAACCAAGTAGATAGAAAAAGAGGGTGAACGGCAGTGAAGAAAGGCAAGAAGCTATTATCTATTTTATTTTCGTCATCGCTTGTGCTGAGCGCATTTGCGGCTGCACCTGCTGCGGGACTGGCCAAGTCGAAGGAGGACAAGCATACCTTGGAGGTGGACTTGTCCACAGTCAATATTGACCGATTGGTAAAAGGGCTGATTGAGCAAGGCATTATTGATGAGGACGACGATCAGGAAGAAATCAATGAAGCTTTGTTCGATTATCTCAAGGACAAAAAAGTGCCGCATGGCATCGACAACTCCTCGTCCTTCGGGAAAAAAGCGGAGAAGTCCCAGCAGGCAGCTTTGTCGGAGGCGGCAAAGCGGGTGGCAGAGGTCGAGGATCAGGATGAAAGCGAACTGCGCGCCTCCAAACGAGTACATACCGATAACATCGTGATCGCGCTCGTTGAATTTCCGGATCGGGAGCACAACCAGTTGCCGAAAGTGAACGACACGCTCTGGACAAAGGATTTCAACGAAAAGCACTACCGCGACATGCTTTTCAATCAAAAAGGCTATACGACGCCAGAAGGCACCAGCATGACGACGATGGCGGAGTATTACTATTTGCAATCCGGCAGAAGCTGGACGGTAGATGGAGTAGTCACTCCTTGGCAAGTGGCTGAAAAGAGCTACAAGCATTACGGCGGAAACAATTCCAGCGGCAACGACGCAGCGCCGCGCGATCTGGTCGAAGAAACGCTGGGGGCCGTAGGCGAAGCGATTGCGGGCAAAGAGGAAGACTACGACCAGCGCGACCCGTACGACCTGGATGGCGATGGCGATCTGATGGAGCCGGACGGCATGCTGGACAACCTGATGCTCGTACATGCGGGCATCGGCGAAGAGACGGGCGAGGACGCAGACGCGATCTGGTCGCACCGTTGGACGTTGAAAAAGCCGGTGGAAATCCCGGGCACCAGCCTGAAAGCTTTCGACTATATGATTCAGCCGGAAGACGGCGCACCTGGCGTTTTCGCGCACGAATACGGACACAACCTCGGATTGCCGGACTTGTATGACACGTCCAGGCAAGGGCACGACTCGCCAGTAGGTGCGTGGTCCTTGATGTCTTCCGGTAGCCACACGGGTAAAGTTTTCCAAACGCAACCAACCGGACTGGATCCATGGTCCAAGATGATGCTGCAAGAAATGTACGGCGGAAAATGGATTTCTCCGCGCGTCGTCGATTATAAAGATTTGGAAAAGAAAAAGAAGACGTTCAGCCTGATCGACGCTTCCAGCCAGGAGATGGGCGGAAAAGTTATCAAGCTCAACATGCCGCAGGCTGAAAAAGAACCGCCGACTCAGCCGAAAGACGGGGATTACGCCTACTTCTCCGATGAAGGCGACAACCTGAATACGAAAATGGTGTCGGACGTAATCGACCTGACCGGGGCCAGCTCGGCGTCCATGAGCTTTGACTCGTGGAGAGCGATTGAAACCGACTACGACTACCTGTACGTCAACGTGATTGATGAAGAGACAGGGGATAGCAAAACCGTCGAGCAGTTCGACGATGTCACCAAAGGCTGGGATCAGGAAAAAATCAGCCTGAACGATTTTGCTGGCAAGAAAATTCGCGTGGAGTTCAACTACGTGACGGATGGCGGCTTGGCGATGCCTGGCTTCTACCTCGACAACTTTGAAGTGGAAGCGGATGGCGAAGTCATTTTCGCCGACGATGCCGAGGGCGACCAGAAGTTCGAACTGGATGGCTTCATCCACTTCGATGGCAAAGGAAAAATGTACGACACGTACTACCTGATCGAGCTGCGCTCCCATGAAGGCGTGGACGCCGGACTGAAGTATTTCCGCCGCAACGACACGTTCTTCTCTTACGACCCAGGCATGGTGATCTGGTACTACGACGGCCGCTATGGCAAAACGCAAGACAACAACACAAGCCAGCATCCAGGCTACGGCATGCTCGGCGTAGTCGATGCGCATCAGGAAGTGCGCTACTGGAACAACGACGAAGGAAACGAAGAAGCGATTGCAGATTCCCGCTACCAG
Source organism: Brevibacillus sp. FW306-2-1A-C05A (assembly GCF_058781555.1). NCBI lineage: Bacteria > Bacillati > Bacillota > Bacilli > Caryophanales > Paenibacillaceae > Brevibacillus > Brevibacillus sp. FW306-2-1A-C05A. Next base: position 51,240 of record NZ_JBYSWV010000022.1, on the reverse strand, counting down.
GTGAACGACGCGGCATTCAGCCCGAACAAAACGTCTGGCATGAACCTCGACTACATTTTCGGTACGATGAATTACGCGCCGCTCAAAGGTGTCACTACATTTGACGACAGCGACGATTACACGATGCCGGAAGTGCCGGAGGTCGGAAAAATCCTTCCGGAAATCGGGCTGCAAATCAAATTGAAGCGGGTAACGAAAAAGTTCACGGACGCATCGGTTGAACTGTCCTTGAAAAAATAAGCAAAGAGAAAGACGTCTGTCAGCGCTCGGCTGATGCCAGGCGTCTTTTTTTGTGGGAATAGGAAGCAGCGTGTCCTGCCGGATGGGGGCAAAAGGGGCAGGATTGTTGTGTGTCTGGGAAGCGTGGATGCGCGCCTGCTGTGTTTTCGCTCAGCCGGAGCGCGGATGCTGAAAGGTTTTCAGGCTTTGGCGCAAAAACTGGTTGCGCTCCTCGATGAAGGCGCAAATAAACGCAGGCTCAGTGGCGAAGGTGGCGAGGACGTCTTGTTTGTATGGGTCCATGGAGACGTAGGGGCGCAAGGCGTCGTGCAGGGCGAGAATATGCGGCCGCAAATGTTCGACGGTAAAGGTCGTGTCGAGGATGTCCTGGAGCAGCCGGACATACTGCGTGCGAAACGCCGGGACATCCAAAAGGCGCGCCGTCAGCGTGTTGAAGCCTTGGACGCGCAAATGGAACTCGCGCGCGCCTTGGAACAACTGGGGAGGCACGAGCGTAATTTGAAAGGACCTTTTGGGAAATTTGCAGCAGGGGTGTACCAGATCACTTATGAGCTGAACGTTCAAGAAGTGGGAAGGCCGTTTGCGCTGTTTGCAAATGGCGTGCTTCTGGCCGGAACCAGCTACGGCGAAAACTCTCAAGGGGTGCTCACAGGGCACGCCGCCGTCACCCTGTTCGAAAATGACGTTATCACGCTGCAAAATTTGAGCGGAGACACCAATCTGAACGCGTCCGTATCGGGCATCGGAGTAGTCGCCGCCTCGATCATCTTTGAACAATTGACAACTGCCTGACTCGCTGCACAACGAGCGGCAGCCATAAAAACAAGCAAACCCACCCGGTAATCCAAGGTGGGTTTCTTGTTTTCAGCGAGAGCCTGCCGCTGCCAGTCAGCAGACGGCGCACCAGCGCCTGGCCGAGCCGATGCTTCATGACTGCGTTTCGTGCGGGAACAAGCGGAAAAACAGCTCCAAAAACGAATGGACGAGTTCGGACTTCTCATCCATCCGGTAGGCGACGCCAGCCTCCAGGCGAATGCTCACGTCGGAGAGCGCCCGGAAGGCGACGGACTTGCCCGCCAAAGGAAGCCGAGGGCCAAGCGATACCCCCATTCCCGAGGAAACCAGCTCGATAACCGTCTGCATGTCGTGGGTTTCGACGGTAATTTTCGGCGAAAAGCCTGCCTGGTGGCAAACCTTCGTCACCGTGTCGTAAAAGCCGGGGCCGATCTGGCGAGGGGTGATGACGAACGACTCGTCCGCCAAATCCGTGATACGAATCGGCTCGCCGGATTGCGCAAGCGGATGCTGCTCAGGCAAAATCGCCCCGATCTCCGGGGAAAAATACGGCTTCACAATCAGTTGGTCGCTGTTGACTGGCGGCGTAAGGAAGCCGACGTCGATTCGCTTGTCGTGCAGGGCCTGGACTTGTGCAGTCGTGCCCAGCAGTTGCAGGTTCAGGCTTACGTTCGGATACGTCTCACGGTAAGCCGTCACAATCGGCAACAGATGGTGCGCCGTTCCCGTAAAGCCGATGAGCAGCTTGCCGTGCTCGGCCCTTGCTGCCATTCGCGCCGTGTCGCAGGCTTCCTCGACCAGATCGAGCAGTTGGTACGCTTTTTCGAGAAAGGCTTTGCCTGCGCTCGTCAGTTCGACGTGCCGATTCGTTCGGAAAAAGAGCTGAACGCCGACCTCTTCCTCCAACTGCCGAATTTGCCTGCTCAACGGGGGCTGGGCGATATGCAAGCGCGCTGCCGGGGAGCTGGTCAGTCTCGCTGTGCAGGCGTCTCTGTCGGCCATTCGCCCGGGGGCAAGCGAGCTGGAAGTCGACGATGCGGGGCGCACGGCTGTTTTGCGGGAAGCCGCCAAGCGCTATCCGAATGCGGTTGTGCATACGCAATCCATTACGCCATCGGGAGTGGCGCGCTCCATTATGCCCCACGTCTTTTCGACGACGCGCAAGCTGGAGCGAGGGGACGTTCTCATTCATACGCATCACGCTGTCGTGCATGGCTACATAGCGGAATGCGAACGCACCTGCTTCGTGGAAGAAGCGACAGAGCGGCAAAAAGAAGCGTTTGCCGTCATGCTTCGCGCACAGCAGGCCGCGCTTGAGACGATCAAGGCGGGCGTGCCGATGCGCGAGGTGGACCGGGCTGCTCGCGCTGTCATTCAGGCGGCGGGCTACGGCGAGTACGCGATTCACCGCACTGGGCACAGCATCGGGCTGGACATTCACGAGCCGCCCTTTTTCCGCTTCGATGAAGAGGCGCTGCTGCAGGAAGGCATGGTGTTTACGGTTGAACCAGGCTTCTACGTGCCGGAACTTGGCGGCTTTCGCCATTCGGACACCGTCATCGTGACACGGGACGGTTGCGAGCCGATTACCCATGTCCCCCGGGATTTGGTCAGCATGATCCGCCGGGCGTGATCGCGCCGCAAACGTTTTGCCGCCAAAACAGGCCAGGGAGCTTCGGCTCGCTCGCCTGTTTTTTTCATGGAACGAGCCGGCAGTCCGTTCGTTTCAGGTCTAAGCCTGCCTGCCTTGCAATAGGTTAGTAACAACGAACGACAAGCTGCCCGCTATGTATTGCGCGAAAGAAAGACAACCTTTGACTGGAAAAAACGAGCCCGCGCCCGGCAGCAAGGGGGGATTGTTCATGCTGCACATCGTAGCTTGTATCAAGCAGGTGCCGGACACGAAGATCATCAAGATGAATCCGAAGACAAACACGATGGACCGTGCCAGCGCACCTGCGATTCTCAACCCGTATGACGCACACGCGGTAGAGGAAGCAGTCCGTTTGAAAGAGCGTTATGGAGGCGTAGTTTCCGTGGTGACGATGGGACCACCGCCAGCGGTAAAAGCGATCCGCAAATGCGTCGAGATCGGTGCAGACGCTGGCTACCTGGTGACGGACCGCGCGTTTGCCGGGGCGGATACGCTGGCGACGAGCTATGCGATCACCAAGGCGATCGAGAAAATCGCGGAGACACAGCCCGTTGACCTGGTCATCTGCGGGAAAATGACGATTGACGGCGACACGGGTCAGGTCGGTCCGGGAGTGGCGAGAAGACTCGACATTCCTCCGCTCACCAACGTAAAAAAAGTGGTCGAGGTCAACAAGGAGCAAGGCTTCGCCATCGTTCACCGCAAGCTGGAAGACGGCTATGAGGTCGTCCAGTCTTCCTTGCCCTGCCTGTTTTCCGTCGAAAAGGAGATCAACGAGGTGCCGTACTCGCCGCTGCCGAACATGCTGCGCGCAGCCCGGTACAATCCGGTTGTCTGGTCGGTGAACGACCTCGGAGATATCGACCGGAGCCTGCTCGGCCTGAAAGGCTCGCCGACGATCGTGGCGAAGGTATGGCCGCCGGAAAAGCCAAAGGGAGGGGAAATGCTGGAGGGCACCCCGCAGGAGCAGGTTGAGCGCTTGATGGAAGTCCTTCGGGGAAAACAGACGTTGTTTCGTGTGAAGGAGGGGCAGGCATGAATCTGGACGATTATCGGGGAATCTGGGTGTATCTGGAGGCGAGGGAAGGGCGGATTGCACCCGTGTCGCTCGAATTGCTTGGGGCAGGCCGGCAAATGGCGGACAAACGGGGCGTGCCGCTCGCTGGTCTGTTGATCGGAGAGGGCGTGACGGAGCTGGCGCCAACCGCTTTTCCGTACGGGGCAGATCAGGTGTACGTCTACGACGACCGCATTTTTGCCGACTACCGCACAGAGTCGTACATGCGCGCGGTCATCGAGTGCGTGCAGAAGCACAAGCCGGAAATCATTTTGTACGGAGCGACTTCGACGGGCAAAGATTTGGCGAGCGCCGTCGCTACCGATCTGGAGACAGGGCTGACGGCCGACACGACGATGCTTGACGTCAATGCGGAGACAGGGCTGCTCGAAGCCAGCCGCCCGGCGTTTGGCGGAAACATCATGGCGACGATTTTGTGCAAAAAGCACCGCCCGCAAATGGCGACGGTTCGTCCGAAAGTCATGAAGGCGCTCGAGCCTGATCCCACCCGAACAGGCGAGGTGATCCGCGAGAGCATCCAGCTTGCGGAAGAGGACATTCGCACCAAAGTATTGAAAATCGTGCGGGAAACGAAGGAAAAGGTCAGACTGGATGAAGCGGACGTCATCGTGGCGGGAGGAAAAGGACTGGGGAGCAAGGAAGGCTTTGCCCTCATCCACCGTTTCGCGGAAGCAATCGGGGCGACGGTCGGGGCGAGTAGGGATGCCGTGGAGGCGGGATGGATCGATCATGCCCATCAGGTCGGACAGACAGGCGTGACGGTGACGCCGAAAATTTATTTTGCGATCGGGATTTCCGGCGCGATCCAGCACCTGGTCGGCATGCGCAACTCCGGACTGATTATTGCGATCAACAAAGATCCGAACGCGCTGATTTTCCAGGCTTGCCACTACGGGATTGTGGGCGATGCGTTTGAAATCGTGCCGTTGTTGATGAAAGCGTTCCAAAAGGAGCCGGACAGGGAGGTTACGTATGGCTGAGAAGTTTGACGTGATTGTAGTCGGTGCAGGTCCGGCCGGAACCGCTTGCGCCTACACATTGGCGAAGGCTGGCGTCAATGTGCTGTTGATGGAGCGCGGCGAATACCCGGGGTCGAAAAACGTGATGGGCGGGGTGCTGTACCGCAAGACGATGGAGGACATCATCCCCGGATTTTACAAGGAAGCGCCAGTCGAACGGCCCATCGTCGAACAGCGCTTCATGATGCTGGATAAGGAATCCGCCCTCAACTTCAGCTACAAAGGTCTGGAGTGGGCGCAGGAGCCTTACAACAACTTCACGGTGCTGCGGGCCAAATTCGACCAGTGGTTTGCGGAAAAAGCGGTGCAGCAAGGAGCGCTTTTGCTCAACGAGACGGTGGCCCTATCTTGTATCGTCGAGGACGGCAAAGTAGTCGGGATCAAGACGGACCGCCCCGATGGCGACGTCTATGCCGATGTGGTCGTCCTCGCAGACGGGGTCAATTCGCTTTTGGCCAAATCGCTCGGCTTTCACAAGGAATTTCGGCCGGACGAGGTTGCGCTGGCCGTCATGGAAGTGCTCAAGCTGGATCGCAAAATTATCGAGGACCGCTTCAATCTGGAAGGCGACCATGGCTGCACAATCGAGATTTTCGGAGACTCGACCAAAGGGATATTGGGCACAGCCTGGCTGTACACGAACAAAGACAGCCTGAATATCGGCGTGGGTACGATGCTGTCCGGGCTGATAAAGCACAAGATCAAGCCGTATGAGCTATTGGATTACGTCAAGAACCACCCGATGATTCGCCCGTATCTGCAAGGCTGCGAGCAGCAGGAGTACCTGGCTCATCTCATCCCGGAAGGCGGCTATCGCTCCATGCCCAAAGTCGTCGGCAACGGCGTGATCGTCGTGGGCGACGCCGCTCAGCTTGTCAATGCCATTCATCGCGAAGGCTCCAACATGGCTATGGCTTCCGGGGTGATGGCGGCGGAAACGATTTTGACAGCCAGAGAAGCCGGGGATTATTCGGAAAAAATGCTCGGGTCGTACCGGACCAGTCTGTTGAACAGCTTTGTCGGCCAGGACTTAAAAAAGTACAAGGACGCTACGCATCACTTTGAAAAGTCCCCGCACTACTTCGAACGGTACATCCCGATGATGAACCGGGCGGCCAGCCAGATGTTCACGGTCGATGGCAGCTCGAAGTGGAGCAAGCAGAAAAAAATATGGAGCGACCTGGGCAGCGCCAAGGACAAGTGGAAAATGGCGCGCGATCTGATGAATGCATGGAGGGTGATGAAGTGATGACGCAAATACCCAAAGGGCAATCGATCGAGGAAAAGCAGTATCTGGTTCGCTTCAAGGCCGACACGCAGTCGCATCTGCACGTGTTGAGCGCGGATGTGTGCGCGACGCAATGCCCGGATAAGCTCTGTACGATCTTCTGTCCGGCGGAGGTGTACAAATGGGAAGAAGTGCGGATGCACGTGGGATACGAGGGGTGCCACGAATGCGGAAGCTGCCGCATCGGCTGTCCGTACGAGAACATCAAGTGGGAGTATCCAAAGGGCGGCCACGGGATTATTTTCAGACTCGGATAATGGGCGGCGATACCGGTGATACAAGTAGGCGATGGGGTCGTATTTGTGAAAGATGGTGCCAGAGGTGTCGTCATCAACATCGACCAGGGACGGTGTCAGGTGTTGTGGGAAGATGATTTTGTCAGTTGGGAACAGCGGGAATGGCTGATCGTCACGACAATAGAACAGACAGAACGGCGGGAGCGATGACCCCGCCGTTCTGTCTGTTTTTTTATTCAAGCTGGAGAGGGCATGAAAAGGCCCTCGCCCCCCAAATGCGATAACAACCGAGTGCAGGCTTTGGCGAAGCAAGGGAGACGATGAGATAGGCCGCTTCCGGATAGTTGGCGTGGGCGATGTCTTCCGTGGACGGCACGGGTGGAGCAGTTGGATGGGAATGGTAGATTCCGACCAGATTTTCCCCCCGGAATGCGATTTTTTGCAGCACCTTCTGGATTTGCCGCGTGTTCATGGCAAAAGCGTCGGGTCGCTTCAAAATGTTTTCCATCCGCCAGATGGTTTCGGCGCTGCCGCCTCTTCCCGAAAGCAAGCCGCATGCCTCATACGGTTTTTCTTCCTGGCAATGCAGGATCATTTCTTCCCACACAGAACGGGTCATGGAAAAGGGTGTTTTTACTGCATTAGCCTTGCCAACGCCTGCCGCAGCATCCCCCGGTTGTTTTGGTTTGGACAATGGGTTTGACGTTGTGCACAGGCCCGGATTTTGGCAGTGGCGATGGCGGCATTCCCAAAGGACGCATGCCTTGGCGAACGGGGCGTTGCTGACGCTGATTGTAAAGTGCGCGAAGTTGATCTGGTGTCATGGATATCCCTCTCTTTCTGTACTGTACTATGTTTTATTCAGCAAGGCGCCGAGTGGTAACGGCTATGGCACATTGGGGCAGGTCACTTGAACGGGTTGAATGTGTTCCCTTGCTGGGTGTGCGGCGGCATCTGGAACGACAGGGGAGTGGAAGACGAGACGTTTGCCGTCGAATGGCTGGTGCTCGGCATTTGGCTCAGCGCCTTGTTCGCCCGCGCTTCCTTTTGGCTGAAGTCTTTTATAGCTTGTCTGTATTTCTCCTCTTTCTCCTGGTGCTCCTTGACTAGCTGTTTCAGCCCGGCGACTGTCTTTTTCAAGACAAGCTCCTGAATAGTAATTTGCTCAAGCTGCTTTTCTTTTTCTTTGAGCTGCTGTTTAAACGACTGGATGGTGTCTTCGAGCCGCTTGTTCCAACTGCTTTCCTCTTTCTGCTGCTGGGTCAGCTTTTCTTCGGCGGTGCGCAGTTGTCGCAGCGTCTGGTCGTGCTTGCTGCTCAATTCCGCGTAGCTTTTGGCCGCCGCTTGCAACTCGGCGTCTTTTTGCTCAAGCGTCTGTTTCCACGACGCCTCCTGCTGTTCCCAGTGCGTGATACTCGCTTCGAGCTGTTGCTGCTTCGCCAAAAGCTGCGTCTCGTGATCGCGCGCGGCTTCGAGTTGTTGGGCAGCGACTTCGAGTTGCTTGGTTGCCGTTTCCAGTTGGCGGGTCGTAGCATCGAGCTGCGAAGAGGTGCTTTGCCATTGCGAGGTCGCGTCTTCCAACTGCTTGCTCGTTACGTCGAGCTGGGCAGAGGTGCTGTGCAACTGCGAGGTCGTGTCATCCAACTGTTTGCTCGATGCATCGAGCTGCTGTGTGGCGGTGTGGAGCTGTTCCAGCGTCTGGTCGTGCTGGTCGCTCAGTTCCTGATAGGCGAGGCGAGCCGTTTGCAGCTCGGCGTCTTTTCGGTCCAGCTTTTCTGTCCAGATCAGCTCCTGCTTCTCCCAATGAGCGATAGCACTCTCGAACTGCTGTTGCTTCGCCAAAAGCTGCGTTTCGCGATCTTTGGCAGCTTCGAGCTGT
>NZ_JBYSWV010000022.1:0-42956 GCF_058781555.1 Brevibacillus sp. FW306-2-1A-C05A | reverse complement strand
ACTGCTGTTGCTTCGCCAAAAGCTGCGTTTCGCGATCTTTGGCAGCTTCGAGCTGTTCGGAAGCGGCGTCCAGTTGCCTACTCGTTTCGTCAAGCTGGGCAGAGGTGCTGTGCAACTGCGAGGTCGTGTCATCCAACTGTTTGCTCGTTTCGTCGAGCTGGGCAGAGGTACTGTGCAACTGCGAGGTCGTATCTTCCAACTGTTTGCTCGATGCATCGAGCTGCTGTGTGGCGGTGTGGAGCTGTTCCAGCGTCTGGTCGTGCTGGTCGCTCAGTTCCTCGTAAGCTTGCTGGGCTGCTTGCAGCTCGGCGTCTTTTTGCGCCAGTTGCCCTTGCAACTGTTCCAACTGGGTAAGCTGCTCCTGCTCGATCTGCTGCGCGCTCTCGTATTCGGTGTGCATATGGTCAAACGCTTTTTTCCATGATTGTTCCTGCTGCTCCAGCCGGGTAATCGCCTCGAGCAAATGCTGGCGTTCCGCAAGCAGTTCTTCCATATTACTGCGCTGCTGTTGCTGCTCTTCATGCAGTTTCGCATTGATTTGCTCCTGGGAGGCGATAATCTGCGTCAATTCAGCTTCTTTTTGCCTCGCGCTTTCCAGTTGCTTTAGCGCGTGCTCGCTCGCAGACTCGAATGCTTTCAGCTCGGCCAGCCGCTGCTCCCATTGCGCTTCTTTTTTCTCGAAGCTCTCCACCCTGCGCTGCAGCAGTTCAATATGCTCCCGCAAGTGGGCTTCCTGGGCCTCGTGCTTGGAGAGCGCCTCTGCCAGACGGGGAGACTTTTCCTGGTTGTGTATTTCTTGTTTCAACTCTTCGATCGTTTGCTTCAGCTTGCCTTCCCGGTCTTTATAGGCGGCAATGGCCTTTTCGCGCTGCTGCGACAGGTTCTGGTAGTGGTCGAGCTTTGCTTCCAGCTCGGCGAGCAGCTTTTGCGACTGATCGGTGTACTGTTGCCATTCATTTGCTTTCTGATCCAGCGTGGAAAGCGTCTGCTGCAGCTCCTCCAGTTGGTTTTGGTACTCCTGGTTTTCCTGGCTGATCGCTTCTATTTGTTCTTCAAGCTCCACGACGCGCAGGCCCAGTTGGTTTGCTTTGTCTTCGTAGTAGTACGCCTGTTTTTTCAGCAAAAGGAGCTTCTCGTTTCCGGCTTTGGGCTTGCTTGTGCTGGAGGTTCTCTTTTTAAGCACCGTGTTGTCCTCCTTTTTTCCGTAAGATGATCCTCTATAGACATATGTAACGCATGCAAAATGGTGCATGTATCCCGGTAGAGCAAACGAAACCGCAGACGAAACGCAAAAAAGGGAGAAGCCATGGCCTTCTCCCGGTAGGAACGCATTTATTGGTCGCGGAGTCTTTACGGTGTGGTGATGACGATATCCTGGAAGGTGACGCAATCGCGCACAAGCAGTTGCTCGTCTGGAACGATGGTGATGTTGCCAGAGAAGACGAGAACGCCGTTTGTATCGGTCAGAGTCAGGATTATGACGTCCGGCAGGCCAAGGCCAGTTTCGGCGAGAGTCAACGAGTAGGTCAGGATCTCTTGGGTGCCGGTTGCGGTAAACGTCCTTACCCCGGTACCTGTCACGACGAGACCAGTCAACAGCTCGATGCCTGGCAGGACGGTAATGCATGTCGGCGAACCGATCGAAGTCGGCGAGAAGTTGAAGCTTTGGTCGCCCAACAGATCAGTAAGGACAGTGTCAAAGAAGTTAAAGGTAAACGAGCTGCTGGACGGATCGCAGCTTGGGCAGATGTCGGCGATCAGTTGGATAGTACCGACGGCGAGTTCGAGCGGGATACCGATGCTGATCGAAACGTTCGGAATCAGTGCGTTCACGGACGCCTGGCAATCGCAGTTGCGAACTGGGAAGATTGGCGGGCATTGTGGCGGGAACGTGATCGGCGGGCAACGGAAGGAAGGCGTTGGCGATGGTACAGGAATGTTGTTAGGACGTGGCGAGCAGAATTTGGCCAGCACTTCCAGTTTGACTTCCGCTTCGACCTGGATTTCCACGCAGACAATGACATCGAGTTGAACCATGCCGCCGAGGAGGACGTTTCCAGTTGGGTTGCACTCCAGGGCGCTGATGCGGCAAACGATGTTGTCCTCGTCGAGTGGTTCAGGCAGGCAGAGTACGACCTCCTGATCGAACTGGACGGTTGTCGTGAACTCGCAGAGTGGGGTTCCGTCTGCGAATATACGCACGACAACGGTTGCGCCGAACACGAAGCGGACGACACCTACGCGAACGGTGGTTCCATTGACGGTGATGTTTTCACGGCGAATGCTGACGACATTGCAAGAAGGTCCGGGAGACACAGGCTCCACGCACGAAATCGTGATTTCTTGCCCAGCGCGAATAGCTGCGTCCACAAGCGCTCGACAATCGTCGGGAAGGGCAATCTTGTTGCGGTAGCTGTTAGCTAGAACGACCCAGTCGTACACCTTTTGGACGCGAATACACTCTTCCTGAAGGTTGTTCGGGATCGGAGGAGTAGCGGTCGGCGTCGGTGTAGGGAGCTGGCGACCCATAATGGGCTTCACAGGATGTTTCACCGTAAGAATCCTTCCTTTCCTAGGGGATTTGCTTTGCAGTTACATACTATGTGGGCAAGGGGAATTTGCTTGTCAACGAATGCCCATTTTTAGGTGAAGGACGGATCAAAACGGGATCTGGAACTGTTGGAAAAACCAGTTGTCATCGCGCTTGCGCTGGGCGAGGTAGCGGATTCGCTGGGCCGCTGCGCCGGAGGTGAGGACGTCGTCTTCGATCTCGTTCGCATTCGCGTACACGATGAGCTTTTTCGTCGCCTCGATCCGCTGTTCGTTAAAATGGCTGTACGCCATCCGCAGCATGTTGTAGTAGATGTGCTCGTGCACCACTGTATAAGGATGGGTTTGCCGGAACAGGTGCAAAATTTTCACGGACGGATGGACCAGGCAAGTGAATCCGAACAGCCACATTTTGATGGAAAATTCGATGTCTTCAAAGCCCCAGACGCGAAAGCCGCGATCAAAGCCGCCCACCTTCAAAAACGCCTCCCGCGTGACGAGAAAGCAGCCCCCTGGCAAAATCGCGACCGGAGAAGGGCGATGCGGGTTCGGATACCAGACGACGCCGAGCTTCTGATCGAGCTTTTGGCCGTAGCCGATCTTGTGCGGCTCGGTCATGGAGGCGATTCCCGGGGCGACGCCGTCCGCCTTTTTCGTGAGAACCAACTCCAGCATGCGGTCGATCCAAAAGTTTTCAAAAGTGAGGTGAGCATCGCAAAAGATCAAATATTTTCCACGCGACTGCTCCACGCCCAGATTTCTCGCGGCAGCGGCCCCGATGCCTTCTGTCGTAATCAGCTTGATGTTTTTGCCGGTTTCCTGTTGGCGCAAAAAATGACAGCCATTATCAGTAGAAGCATCATCGACCACGATGACTTCATAGCTCATATTCGTTCTCGTATTGACGAGGGAAGTAATCGTGGAGCGCACATTGTCTGCTTCATTTTTTACAGGAATGATGATAGAGATCAGCGGCGGTTGCTCGACGGACATATGACCACTCCTTTCTAGTTGCCATGGTATGCCGTACAGCCTGGGAAGGAACGCCCAGTGCCAAAATTGCTCACTTTTGCCACTGGGCATTCATACAATATGGCGGAGTGAGTTTAGCTAGTGTCGTAAGGGAGTGAACGGAGATGGACGTCGAGGTCTACTACAGCGGGCAGCGTGGCGGGACGATGCCGTACGCGGCTCTGCCTGCTTTTCGCTTATTTTGCAAGCAAAACGGATTTCAACTGAAATGGGACCCGAAACAAAAACGGATTGATCTGGATTCGGGATTGAAAGGCAAGGTTTGCGTTCTCTTCACAGGAAGCTCTGCTACAGAAGCCGCCTATGAATGGGAAGTGCTGGGCAAGGTGCAGCGGTTCGTCTCCGATTATGGCATGGAGGTCGTGCTGACGAAAAACAACCTCGCCCTCGCCAAAAATACCGATATCGCGATTAGGTTCAGCATGAAGGAGCTGCGTCTGCTGGAAAAAACGCGGCTCGTTCTGTATCCGCACGAGAACGAGCGGCAAAGGGAGCTCATCAGATGCCTGCAGGCAGAGCTGAAGCAGACCGGAATCCCTTGCCAGCAAAAGGTGAGCAAAGGCTCAAAGCAAACTAGCGGAATCGTGCACATCCAACTGCAAATTCCGCTGCATACCGAAGTGCATCGCCGCAGGACGTATGGGGAAAAAATTGCTTTCTACCTCGCTTCGGGAATTTTGGAGTATATGCAGAGCGGCTTGCGCATTCAGCCGCTGGCCTACCTCCCGCCGAACATTTTGAAGCTGTTTTACTCCAGCGTATGGACAACGGAAGAAAGCCGTGCCGCAGATTCGACGACGCTGGCAGATGCTGAGGCGGAACTGCTGGATGAGGTAGAGCTGCTGCTTGATCGGCCGGAAGCGCACGAGGATGAGCGGGATGGAAAAGAGGAAAGCGAGCAGCAGGAAGCGGCTTTGCTGGCGGTTGAAAACGAAGGGGAGGAACGGGCGACCCAGGCGGTAGCGGGGCAGGCTGACGCGGGAACCGTGGAGCAGGCAGAAGCGGCGCAGCGAGCAGGAACCGTGGAGCAGGCAGGAGCGGCGCAACAAGCAGGAACGGTGCAGGTGCTGCAAGCAGAAGCAACTGCTCCTATTCCAATAGAAGCAACTACATCCGACCAGCCTCAAGAACCGTCCACAGAACCGCGGACGGCGGCAGAAGTGTTTTTCGACTATACGCTGATCCACTCCGACTCAGCCGAGAAGCCGTACTTGTTGATCGGCACGCTGCAAGTCAAAAATACGGGGACAGAGGTGCTGTACAACCCGATCGTGTGCCTGCGGGTGACGCCTGCCGATTCGATCAAGATGGGCGGGCAAATTTTGCCGCCAAAGCTCGTGGAAACGTTGGCCGTGCAAGGAAGCAACGGCCTGAAAGGCTGGAGATACCTCGACGACGACTGGTTCGCGCAGGCGATGGAGCGGGGCGAATACTGGATTGCGCCCATCCAGCCAGTGGTGATTCCCCCGCAGTCGGCAGAATCGTTTCAAAACTTCCAGGTTTCCTTCCTGAAGCAAGAGTCGGGCAAAGCGATCGTCGTGGAAGGAATCGTCCTCTGCAACGATCAATCGGTGCATTTTTCCGCCAACAACCGGATCGCTGTGTCGTTTTGAGCAAAAAAAAGCCACCATTTCGGAAGCGAAATGATGGCTTTTCCATTCGGGTGGTTTACTTTTTCAAAAACATTTGCACGAACGTTTTTCCGTGCGGGCCGCCGTTCACGACAGCAATCCCGACGTAGTCGTAGGTGGAGCTGACGATGTTCGCCTTGTGGCCCGAAGAGTTCATGAACATTTGATGGGCGCCGCTCACGGACGGATTTTGGGCAATGTTTTCTGCGGCCGCAATATAATGAATACCAAAGGTGTCCATCATCTGGAAAGGCGAGCCGTACGTCGGAGAGGTGTGGCTGAAGTAGCCTTTGCTGACCATTTCCTGCGCCTTGACGCGCGCTACTTTGACCAGTTGCATGTCTACCTGATACGGAGCGAGTCCGCGGCTCGCGCGCTCCTGGTTCACCAGTTGCACCATTTCTTTTTCGTCTGCCGTAAGCTCGGCAGGCAACGGCACTTGTGCGCCCGTGTCCGGCTTTTGCGGGGGTTCCGGCTGAGTTGGCGTCGGCGCTGGAGTTACTGGCGGCTTCGGCGTTGGAGTTGGTGCCGGGTCTGGCTTCGGTTGATTTTTGTTGTTCTTGTACTGGGTTTCAATCGCTTTGTACGTCTTCGCATCCGCTTCACCCGTCAACGTTTGCTTGTTGCGGGATTGGAACAGCATGACGGCAAAACGGGTCGAGTCGTCGAAATTGCCTGTCGCAGTTACCTTGTAGCCCAGGTCGGCGAGCATCTTTTGCAAATCTTTGACGCGCTCACCTGTGGTGCCCAGCTTGAGCGTCACCGACTGGTCGGCTGGCTGGGAAGGTTTGGCAGGTGTTTCCGGCTTTGGCGCAGGCTTTTTCGCAAGCGCATTGTACGTCTTTTTCAGCTTGTCGTAGGTAGCCTTGTTGACGATTCCCGTTTGCTTGAGCTTGTATTTCTTTTGAAATTGCTTGACGTTGTAAACCGTGTCGGCGGTATAAAGCTTGTCTACTTTCAGCTTATGGTCGAAGTGCAGGGCATCGAGCATTTTTTCCACTTCGAGTACACGCGCATTATTCATCCCTTTTTTCAAAGGGGAAAAAGTCGTTTTGGCAAAGGCTGGTTGTCCGATCATGGTGAAGGTGACGGACAGGGAAAGGATAGCTGCAATCTTCGAAATGTTGCGATTCATGTCATCACGCCTTTCTCTGGTTTGTCGCCCTCCCATGGTACTAGAGATTCCACCGCAAAGAAAACCACAAAATATTGGAAAGAGGGAAAAGTGGATGTTTGGCATCTCGTGGATTGACCTGGTCATTCTCGTGTTGGCCAGCTTTCGTCTCACTCATTTGATCGTCTATGACGAAATCACTTCTTTTCTGCGCAAGCCATTTTTTACCGTCGTGTACGAAGCGGACGCCAGCGGGCAAATGAATCGCCAATACCGGTTCAAAGGAGGAAAAGTGCGCCGCTGGATTGGCGAGCTGCTCAGTTGCCACTGGTGCATGGGCATGTGGGTGGCCGTATTGACGGTGGCGGTGTACGCGTATGTACCAGCCGCCTACCCGATTCTGCTCCTGCTGGCAATCGCGGGAGCGGCGGCCGTCATCGAAACGAGACTGTACATGTGAAGTCTGTCACGCTCTGGAAAACGTTTGGTACACCACAAATTCATCGTGGGAGAGCGGAATCACTTCTTCGGCCTGATAACCTCCGACCAGCCTGTTTTGCAAGGACGGGACAGACGATGGGGTGATGAGCGAAGAAGAGATGTCTACGCGATGAACGTTCGTGCGCGGATCGAGCGGAATTTCCAGGGCGAACTGCGATTTTTCTACGGTAAATGTCTTGGCTCGCCCCCCGTTTACGAGCGCAGTCAAGTGAAAAGGTTTTTCCAGCTTCGCGCGGGCCGCGGGAACTTGGCCTTTAATGAGCAGGATGTGCGCGGGATTCGCCGGATCGGACTGGACGATAATGCGCAGGACAGGGGGAGCCCATGAGCCGGCAAAACGGTTCATGCTCGTGACTTGCGCGGAATTGGAAGGGAACGACTTGTATATTTTCAACAGGTCAATGACGCCCATCCCGCGATATTGCGAGACGTGTGACACCCAACCGCTGGGAATGCTCGAATAATGCTTGGCGAGCGACTTGAACACTTCCGGAATCCCGACCGAGTGCCACTGGGTCGTCGACTTGCAGGTTGCGTGGATGCGCGCGTTGGCGAAAAACTCCGGGACGAAGCCGATCTGATGAAACTTGGCGATCCGCATCCAGAGTTCGTAGTCCATGCAAAAATGCAGCTTTTCGTCCACGCCGCCCATCTGCGCGATGACGTGGCGGCGAATAAAAGCAGCGGGCTGGCAGATGCAGCAGGTGTAGTACAACTGCTTGGAATCGGCGTGCGAGGAAGGAAATGTGTTGACGGCCTGGCTGTGTTCATTGATGACCTGGCATTTCCCATGAACCATTCCCCAAGCCGGGTGTTGCAAAAGCGCGTTAACCGCCTTGCGGATCGCTCCGGGAAGATAAGTATCGTCCGAGTTGAGCCAGCCGATGATCGTTCCTTGCGACATCGTAAAGCCTTTGTTGAGCGCATGAGATTGCCCGTTGTCCGGCTCGGAAATATATCGGAAGCGGCTGTCCGCGTTGGCGTATTCCTGCAAAATGGCGAGTGTACCGTCTGTCGACCCGCCGTCGATCACGATCATCTCCAGATTCGGGTAGTCCTGGAGAAGCACGCTGTTGATCGTCTCGCGAATAAATTTTGCCTGGTTGAAGGAAGGGGTTACGATACTGACGAGAGGTAGCTGCCCACTAGACACTTCTGTCACTCCTTTCCAAGAAGTCAGCGCAGCAATAAACAGCACGCCTGCAATACAATATGTACAAGAACCGGATTTTGCATCGGGATACTTTTCTTATTTTTGTGGGCGGCAAAAAGCAAGCAGGTGTGCGCCCTCGCGATGGTGAGGGAGCGCACACCCGGTTGCCCGTCCACAGTGCCTCGTGCGTACAGCGATTACAGGTAGTCAGGAACCAAGCCCGGATTACGGTAAATGCGCAGCAGCTCCGCATACGAATCGGCGGCGGTTTCGCGCCCGCTGATCGCTCTTGCCACCATGGTGACGCGGCCGATCGGATAGTTGTTTTTCGTTCCTGAGCTGATCGTCGAGATGCTTTGCGGCAATACTTCAAACAGCGTGCTGGCGAGCATTTCCCGCAAGCACCTGATGGAAGGAATCCAGTAGGTGGTGATGTCGTGATAGATTCGGGTCATGTTGCCGGGAGGGCCGTTGTAGATCATTTTTGATTCGTTGTCGTCCAGGATGCAGGCGGTCTCCAAAAGCAGATGTCCTCCCGTCTTGATGACGCTGCGCGCTTGCGACAACGTCCACAGCGGATCGCGCACGTGATAGAGGAGGCCGGTATGCTGAACGATATCGAACAAGTTGTGGCGGATTTGCTGCGGGAACGGCAGCGGAACGGTAAAATCGTCCATCAGCAGCACTTTCAGCCCTTCCCACAGGTTGTACGGAGAAATGTTATACAACGGAAGCACCTTGCTGCCGAGAATGTCTTTGCACAGTTCAAAATTGGAGTACAGAGGCTGCATGCAATCGGTAGCGACGACAAGCGAGGCGCCGAGCTTCTCTGCCTCGAAAGCCCACATCCCGTCAAAGCTGGCGATGTCCAGCACGCGTTTGCCCGTGTAGCTGATGTGTGCTCTGGACTTGCGCGTACTCTCCCAGAGCGGCTCCAAAATTTTCAGGCCGGGGGTGGCGATCCCAGGGCGCAGTTGAATTTTATGGTACCATGTACGTTTTCCGATTTCGGCCAGGATTTCCCTGTCTGTCCATGTTCCTCCCACTCATGTACCTCCTTCGAGAAAATCGGCTGACTATGCCAAATAGCGATCATGCTACATTACGATATGAACGCCGCAGATGGCGGGAAACGGGTGTAATCCCCCATTCTCTGGCACAGGGCGGCGGATTTAGGCAGCAGGCGCAAGCAGTGGCCGTTTCCGCCGCAGCCAAAAACGCATAAGGTGAAGGAAAAATGAATGAACAGGAGGGGTGCACCGATGACCTTGCCTATCATTTTCATGCACAGGGGCGATGACGACTATCTAGCCTACAGCTTGCGGCAAGCAAAGCTCAGCAACCCCCAATCTCCCGTCTACCTGCTCGGCAAAGAGGCGAATCGCAAACATGCCGCTCCGGGCATCATCCATGTTCCGCTGGATTCGTACATGCAGACGGCGCAAATGTTTGCGAAGGTGTATCGGCACATGCATGTCATGAGCTACGAATATAATCTGTTCTGTTTTCAGCGCTGGTTTATTCTCCGCGACTTCATGCGCAAAAACAGGCTGCAGAGCTGCTTTTACCTGGACTCGGACGTGATGCTCTACACCAATGTCAATCAGCCCGAGTTTCAAGCGTTTTCCATGGAGTTCGCGTGGACAAGTTTCATAGGCTTGGACACGCTGGATCGATTCTGCAACATGACGATGCAATATTTTGTGAACCCGCAAATGTTTCGGCTGCTTGTGCAGAAGACTCTCGAATTCGACCAGGTGATCGAAGGGGTGCCACTTGTGTCGGATATGGTGCTTTTTCTGCTTTACTTCCGCTCTTACTCCGGCAGATCACATACGCACGGGACGTTTGGCGATGCCTTTTTCGACGAAAATTTGAATCGACCGCTCTGGGCCGAGAGTCTGGCAGGCAAGAAAAAAGTGTATGCAATCGACGGAAAGCTTTTTTGCAAGGATCTGGCCAGCGGTGCTTTCAAGCGGTTGTACTCGCTGCATTTTCAAGGGCTGACGGCCAAAAGCTACATGAAAGACTTCTGGTTTCCGCACATTCCCCGGCAGCCGGGAATCTACTTTTACGACTACGCCGCAGTCAAGTGGACCGCGCAGGCGTGAGTTGCCGCAATCCGATAGAGGCCATGCCCCGACCTGTAGCGTCGGGGCGTTTGTCTGGTAGGCGCGGTTGCGGAAAAAAGCGGGAGAACAGACCATTTTCACTCGCAAAACGGTCACCCTCTACCATCGTTTCATATGATGATTCATGCATGAAGTTTAACGGACAGAGGTGGCCTGGATGAAACTGGTGTTGCTATCGGGCGGTTCGGGCAAAAGACTGTGGCCGCTCTCCAACGATGTTCGCTCCAAACAGTTTTTGAAGCTGATTCGCAACGGGGAAAGCGAGCCGGAGTCCATGGTTCAGCGGGTGTGGAGGCAACTAGCTTCCAATCAATGTCTGGATATGGCCTATATTTCGACGAGTCAATCGCAGGTGGATCTCATATACAACCAACTGGGGCCGAATGTGCCGCTGATTTTGGAGCCGCAAAAAAGGGATACGTTTCCCACAATCGCGTTGATTGCCAGCTATTTGCACAGTGTCGAGCATTTGGGGCCAGACGAGGTTGTCACCGTCATGCCCGTAGATTCGTTTGTGGAGGACCATTTTTTTCAAAAGCTCAAAGGATTGGAGCGCGTCATCAAAGAGTCGGGAGCAGACCTCGCGCTGATGGGCGTCGCGCCGACGTATCCTTCAACCAAGTACGGCTATATCATTCCGGTCCAGACGAAAAAAGGTCCGCAAAGCTGCCTGCAGGTCGAGCGTTTTACCGAAAAGCCTTCTGTGGAGGCGGCAAACAAGCTGCTGGCGCAGGGCGCGCTGTGGAATTGCGGCGTTTTTGCGTTTCGCCTGGGCTATTTGCTGGGCGAATTGCAGAAGAAAAAGCTGCCTGTCGACTACGATGAGCTAGTCGCGCGCTATTTGGAGCTGCCGAAAATCAGCTTTGACTACGAGATTGTCGAGAAAGCCAAGCATGTCGTGGTCGTGCCCTACGAAGGCGACTGGAAGGACCTTGGGACCTGGAACACGCTGACAGAAGAGATGAGCGACAGCTCGGTTGGGCGTGTGCATCTGGAAGAGAGTGCCAACACGCACGTCATCAACGAATTGGACTTGCCGATTGTCACGATTGGCCTGTCGGATGTCGTTGTGGCCGCCAGCCCGGACGGGATTCTCGTCGCGGCAAAAGACAAAAGCCATATCGTCAAAGACATTGCCAACGACTGGTCGCGGCGGCCGATGTTCGAAGAGCGCAGGTGGGGCTGGTACCACGTCTTGCAGTTTCAGAAAATGAACGACAAGGTCGAGGTGTTGACCAAGCAGCTTCACCTGCACGCCGGAAAAAATTTGAGCTACCAATACCATCATTTTCGCAGCGAAGTCTGGATGATCGTGGAAGGCGAGGGCGATTTTGTCCTGAATGACCGTCTGCTCCGCGTCAAGCCAGGCGATGTGGTCGAAATCCCGGCAGGAGCCAAGCATGCGATCAAGGCGATAAGCGACCTGGATATTATCGAGGTGCAAATGGGCAGCAAGCTGGTCGAGGACGACATCGTTCGGCTGGGCATGAGCTGGCACGACATTATGGAAATGGTCAGTGAAGCATGATGCGACCAGACGCGACCTTTTGGCGAGGAAAAAAAGTGTTTCTGACGGGGCATACCGGCTTCAAAGGCTCGTGGATGTGCCTTTTGCTGCATGCGCTCGGCGCCCGGGTGACCGGCTACGCGCTGCCAGCGCCGACAGAGCCGGGTTTGTTTGCGCTGTGCCGCATCGACTCGTTGATTCATTCCGTGACAGGCGATATTCGCGCCAGCCAAAAGCTGACGGAAGAACTGCTCGCTGCAAGGCCCGACATCGTCATCCACATGGCTGCCCAGCCGCTGGTCGGGATGTCGTACGCCGAGCCTGTCGCTACGTATGAGACGAATGTGATGGGGACGGTGTACTTGCTGGAAGCGGTTCGTTCTGCGCGCGAGGCAGGGATTCCGGTCAGGGCGCTCGTCAATGTCACTACCGACAAATGTTACGAAAACAAAGAGTGGACGTGGGGGTATCGGGAGGTGGACACGCTGGGCGGGCACGATCCGTACTCCAACAGCAAGGCGTGCGCGGAATTTGTGACCGCCTGCTACCGGGCCTCCTTTTTTCAGGGGGGAACAGCGCAGGCTGATTTGCCGCCGATCGGCATTGCGACCGCACGCGCTGGCAATGTCATCGGCGGCGGCGACTTTACGCCTGGCCGCCTTGTTCCCGATCTGCTCCGCAGTCTGCTCGACGGCGAGCCGATGCAGCTTCGCCAACCGCAGGCGATCCGTCCCTGGCAGCATGTTTTGGAATCGCTGCACGGATATTTGCTGCTCGTGCAAAAGCTGTGCGAAGACAGCCAGCGCTACTCGGCGAGCTGGAACTTCGGGCCGGATGCGGACGATGCCAAAACCGTCGAGTGGCTGGCGGCGCGGCTGTGCGAAAAATGGGGGGCGCAGGCGACCTATCACATCCCCGACCGCGCCGCCTACCATGAGACGACGTCCTTGAAGCTGGACAGCTCCAGGGCGCGAGAGCTTTTGCACTGGCGGCCGCACTGGACAGTCGAGCAGGCGCTGGATCGCATCGTCGAATGGACAAGAGCCTACCAGCGCAAAGAAGACATGCGGCAGGTGTGCCTTGCGCACATCGAGCAATACAGAAAGGAGGGGGCTTCATGAAGGTCGTCATTTTGGCTGGCGGCTATGGCACGCGAATCGGCGAAGAATCGCAGCTTCGGCCGAAGCCCCTGATTGAAATCGGGGAAAAGCCGATCATTTGCCACATCATGTCCATCTACTCGAAGTACGGGTACAACGACTTCGTCATTTGCCTCGGCTACAAAGGCTACATGATTAAAGAGTTTTTCGCCCATTATTTTTTGCACCAGTCGGATGTGACGTTTGATTTTCGCCAGGGCAACGAAGTCATTTTGCACAATCGCTGCCGCGACCCGTGGAGGGTGACCTTGATCGATACGGGCAAAGATACGATGACGGGCGGCCGGATCAGGCGGATTCAGCCGTTCATCGGCGACGAGCCGTTTATGCTCACGTACGGCGATGGAGTAGGCAACATTGATATCGCCGCGCTCGTCGCCTATCACCAGTCGCACGGCAAGCTGGCGACGATTACCGCTGTGCAGCCTCCGGGCAGATTTGGCGCGCTCGACCTTGCTGCCAGCGGACAGGTCAAAGGTTTCCAGGAAAAGCCGAGTGGCGACGTGGGCTGGATCAATGCCGGATTTTTCGTGTTGCAGCCGGAGGTCTTTTCCTATCTGGCTGACGACGCGACGGTTTTTGAGCAGGGGCCGCTGGAGCAACTGGCGCAGGACGGGAAGCTCGCTGCCTATCGGCACACGGGCTTTTGGCATCCGATGGACACGCTGCGCGACAAAAACTACTTGGAGTCTTTATGGAAAAGCGGAAAAGCGGAGTGGAAGTAGCGCGGCCAGACGAGGCAAAAGGGGGCCGATTATGAAAGTATTGCTCACCGGAGCGACGGGCTTTTTGGGCAGCCATCTGGCGCGAGCGCTGCTGCGGGAGGGCCATCAGGTGACGATCTTGAAGCGGAGCACCTCGGATTGCTCTCGGCTGGAAGATATCGCCAGTGAGCTTGCCGCCTGCGATGCGGATGCGGCAGACCTGCTTTCTGTTTTTTCCCGGCACGGCCCTTTTGACGCCGTCATTCATGCCGCAACCGCTTACGGACGCCGGGACGAGTCGGACGCGGCGCTGGTGGAAGCCAATGTGCTGTTCCCTCTGCGCCTGCTCCACGCATGCTGCGAGCAAGGAACCGGGTTGTTTGTGAATACCGATACGTTTTCCCGCGCTTCCCCGGCTGCGGGCGCGACGCATTTGGCGGGCTATCATCTGACGAAAAAGCAGTTTGCCGAATGGGGAGCGCTCACCGCCAAACAGCACGGACTGACGTTTGCCAATATGCGGCTGGAACATGTGTACGGGCCAGGCGACCAGCCCGATAAATTCATCCCGTTCATCATCCGCCAATGCATGCGGGACGGGGCCAGGATCGCCCTTACTTCCGGCGAGCAGAAGCGAGATTTTGTGTATGTGGCTGACGTAGTGGAGGCGTATTTGCTCGTGCTGCGGCAAAAAGACTCGCTGCCAGCAAGGTACATGGACTATCAGGTGGGAACGGGCAGCGCGACCACGGTTCGCGAGCTGGTGGAAAAAATCCATTCGCTGACCCGCTCGACGGCGCAACTGCAATTCGGAGCACTGGCGCAGCGGCCGGGGGAGCTTATGTGCTCACAGGCCGACACACGCGCGCTTCAGGCGCTTGGCTGGCAAGGAAGAGTGTCGATGGAGGAAGGCTTGGCGCTGACCTTGCAACAAACAGCGAAAAATTGAAAACAACCCGGCTGCGCCCTTTCGTTTCGTGGGAGGCAGCCGGGTGTTTTTTCGTCGGGGTTTTCTTTCGCTGCGGATCAAAGCAGGATTGTTTTGTTTGTGCAAAACAGGTCGCCGTGAAACGGCTTGATGGCATCCAGCAGTTGGGTGTACGAGGTGATTTTCATCAGCCCGCCATCCCGTTTTATCAGGTACAGATGCGAGTAGAGGGCGAACAAGCAGAGGAACAGCTCATTCGGGTCCTTGCCGAAATACCCGCGCAAGTTGTCAGGATTGAACTCGATGACCAGATCGGGGTCAAACGTTCTGAATGTCTCCATGCCCCCCTGCAATACTTGGATTTCGGAGCCTTCCACATCGAGCTTAATCAGGTCGATTCGCGACAGGCTGCGGGCGGCGACCCAGTCGTCCAGGCGCGTGCACGAGATCGTGTTCGTAGCGGCAGAGGTCGCTTCGCTGGCGATAAACGACCAGCCTCCCCCGCGATCCACCTCGCAAAACTCGATGATGCCGTTTCTGTCAAATACGCCGAGCGGAACAGGCTCTACGTTGCTTGCGCCATTGTCGTGCAACGTTTGCTTCATAAAGGCGAGGTTGACGGCAGAAGGCTCGAACGCGTACACCTTGCCGCGCGGCGCCAGATGGCTGAGCGCGAGCGAGATTGTGCCGAGATTGGCGCCGATGTCCAGGCACGTGTAATCGGGCTGGACGACGCGCTTCAGGACGTTGAGTACGTATTCTTCGTATAGGCCGCCCGCCATTTCGATGTAGTACAAAACGCTTTGGTCGGACGAACTGCCGTGAACGAGAAACGATTTGTCGTCAAAAGGCAAGCGGAAGGTGACCGTTTTTTGCGCATTTTGCGGGATCGGCGTGTAGATGCGGATAATGTCGTCCTTGACCTCGAAGTGCAAATCAGGGCGCAGGTCGGCAACGTATTGCTTCAGTTCGGCGATGGTCGGGTAGTCTTTCAAGAGCGGGTTCGAGCCGATGAAGCAGCGGGCGTCGTCGATGAGAATGACGTGATTGCGAACGGGATGGGACAGGATGGCCGCCAGCTCCTCCAAAATCGGCGTATCCAGATTGCCTTTGGCGGATTCGGTCGACAGCGGGATGTAATGTCCGTCCAGCCAGAACAGGCAAGGCTCCGTGATGGAAGCGAGCAGCTCGGGCAGCACCTTGCTGCTGTCTCCGTGCAGGATGGATACGTGCTCGTCGGCGGCAAAATGGGTTTTGGCGGCGAGGTACAGGGCGGGGTCCAGCTCAATGGAATAAATGCGCGAGAACGCCGCCTTTTGCGCAGCTACCATGTAACCGCGGCATGTGCCTGTCTCAATGAAGGTGCGAATCTGATGGCGTTTTCCGTAGTCGGTGACGGCTGCGGTTTTGACCTCGTACTGCGGGGATTCCAGCAGCCAGAAATCCCACGTCTCCTGAGCGGTGAGGGGAAACGGAATGCGCAACTCCTGTTGCCACACCCGCCGGATTTCGTCCATACGTGACATGAGCATGCTCCTTTCGTGATTGCGTTATTTTCCTGCCACCTGGTGCAAGACAGCGAGTGTCTGCTGCGCGCATTTGGACCAGGAAAACTTGCTCGCTTGCTGCAATCCTTTGGCGATGAGCCCAGAGCGCACTTCCTCGTTTTGCACTTCGACCATTTTTCTGGCGATGTCTTCGGGAGAAACCGGGTCGAATGTCAAGGCGGCGTCTCCGACGATCTCGGGAATGCTGCCGTTGTTCGAGCAGATGATCGGCAGCTCGGTCCGCATCGCCTCAACGAGCGGGATTCCGAAGCCTTCAAACAAGGACGGGAAGCAGAGGAAGTTCGCGTTGCGGAACAAATACGGCATTTCCTCCTGCAAAATGTAATCCAGCCACGTAATCTGGTCGGACAGTTGATGCTGGTTGATCGTCGCCATGACCTGCCCGTGCGCTTCCTGCGGCGCTCCGGTGAACACCATGTGGATTTTGAGCTTGTGCTCGTCGCGCAAATAGGCGAGTGCCTGCAGCAGCGAGACGTGGTTTTTGTGCCACCACGTGTTGGCCGGATAAAAGCCGTAATGCGCAGGCAGCTTGTATTTATGCCGGACAAGCTGATTTTTCGTCTCGTGGAACGGCAGGGTGAACTCATGCGCAGAGTCGAGATGGATGGCGTGCACGCGATTCGCCGGAACCCCGAATTTGGCGACGATGCTCTCCCGCGAGTATTCCGACAGAGTCAGCACCGCATTGGCTTTCAGCGCGGACGATTGGTAGGTCGACTTGCGCCACTGCAAGGAGTTGTCGTCGAAAAACTGCGGGTAAAACTCGTGCTGGATGTCGGGAATGTTAATGACGCTCGGAATGGAGACGTCAAACGGGTTCAACACCAAGAGCGGGCAAAACCACAGATCGAGGCGAAGGCCGCGAATCCAACTGTGGAACTGCTTGTGCGCATCAATGTGGTCGTGCATCATCACCTTCTGGATTTTCGGATGGTTGGGAAAGGTGTGGTAGTTGGTCTTGGTCAAAAACAAGAACCACTGGTTTTGATCGCCGCTTTGGATGGAGTAGGCCAGCAGGTTGCGCACGTACTGCTCCATGCCGCCGATTTTTCCGGGAATGCAGGCAAGCAGGTTCACTCCGATTTTCACAGTGTCTTCACCTCTTCGTCGCGCCTGTGCCGGCGGTACCAGTCGATCGTCTGCTGCAAGCCCGAGAGCAGCGGAGTGGAGGCGGTAAAACCGAACGCGGCTGTCGCTTTATCTGTCGCGAGCTTTCGCCGCGGCTGTCCGTCGGGCTTGCTTGCATCCCACACAATCCGGCCTTCGTACCCGCACAGCTTTTGAATCGTTTCGGCCAGCTCGCGAATCGTCATTTCCTCGCCAGAGCCGATGTTGACCGGATCAGAGGAGTCGTAGTGCTGTGTGGCGAGCACGATCGCGCGTGCGGCATCCTCTACATAAATAAACTCGCGGGTGACGTTGCCCGTGCCCCAGAGCACGATCTCGTCTCTGTTCTGTTCCTTGGCTTCCAGACATTTGCGGATGATGGCCGGAATGACGTGCGATGATTCCAGATCGAAGTTGTCGTGGGGACCGTACAGGTTTACGGGCAGCAAGTAAATGGAGTTGAAGCCGTACTGCTCGCGATACGCCTGCGATTGCACCAGCATCATTTTTTTCGCCAGGCCGTACGGGGCATTCGTCTCCTCCGGGTAGCCGCTCCACAAGTCTTCCTCCCGAAAAGGGACGGCCGCAAACTTCGGGTAGGAGCAGATCGTCCCGATGGCGACAAACTTTTTCACGCCAAACAGCCTCGCTTGCTCCATGAGCTGGGTGCCCATCATCAGGTTGTCGTAAAAAAATTTGCCGGGGTTTTTTTGATTGGCGCCAATCCCTCCTACGACAGCAGCGAGATGGATGATGATGTCCGGGGCAAAAGTTTGCAACATGTGGACGATGTCGTCTTCTTTGCGCAAATCAAATTCGCGGCTTCTCGGCACGAACACATGCTGACAGTGCCGGGCTTGCAACTGGCTTAGCACATGCTTTCCGAGAAAGCCTGCTCCGCCGGTAACGACGATTCGTTTGTCCGACAGATTCATGAAAGCAACACCTTCCTTTTCGCGGATGTGGTCACAACGAAGGGACTGGATTCCTGTTTTTCAACAGCCAGCCAGCGACATCCCGGGGATTTTTTTTGTACTGCAAATAAAACTGGTACTCCTGCGCGGAGAGCGGCACTACGTTTTGCACCTGAAAGCTGACGGTACCGATGCTCGCCGCCATTTCGCTTTCAGGGAGCGCTTGCTGGCGGCTGCACACAAGCTCGACGACCGAGTTTGGCTCCTTGACGGGAAACGGGATGCTCGTTTCGAATGGCCCGGCCGGAATGACGTGATGGGCAACGGGCGTCTGGTTGACCATGACGTGCACATGAACGGGTTGGTTGAACAACAGGTTTACGCCTTTGATGACCAGCGCGTGCATCGGCTCGGCCGGATCGACGTGCAGGTGCAGCCGGTAGCGCGGCGGAACCCAGTAAGAAGAATGGCGGTTGCTGTCCACGAGAATCGGCGTGTCGCCGAAAACCCGGTGGCTTTTGAACAGGTCGAGGTACCAGAACACGCCCTTGTCAGGGTAGTGGGTGAGAAAATGGTACAGCCAATGGTTGGCGACTGTGCCGAAGTGGCGGACGCTGGCCAGCAAAATTTCCGGCAGGCCCAGATCGACCTCCAACGCGATAGATTTACAGGCTGGATGCAGGCGGGAGGCAGCGAGAAAGTCCTGGATGTGGCCGACCGCGTACGACTTGGAAATGCGCATCCATAAATCGTAATCCATGCAATAGTGCAAATTTTCGTCCACGCCTCCGACCGCCTGGAACACCTCTTTGCGGACAAAGGCAGACGGCTGGCAGATGATGCAAAACAGAAACAGCGCCTGCCGGGAAAACGGCTTCGTCGGGTAGACACTGGTGATCTTGTCCTCGGCATTGATGTGCAGGGCGTTGCCGTAAACCATGGCCCAGTGCGGATGGGCTGTCAGGGCGTTGATCGCTTTTGCGACGGCGCCAGGCATGTATTTGTCGTCGGAGTTCAACCAGCCGATGATCTGACCGTTCGCCATCGCCAAGCCTTTGTTGATCGCGTGCGACTGACCGCGATCCGGCTCGGAAATGTAGCGGAGGCGGTCCCCCAGATGCGCGTACTCCCGCAAAATTTCCAGCGTGCCGTCGGTAGAGCCGCCGTCGACGACGATGTGCTCGATGTTCGGATAGTCCTGGCTCAAAACGCTTTCGATGGTCTTGCGGATAAAAGCGGACTGGTTGAACGAAGGGGTAATGACACTGACCAGCGGCAGGTCCGGATGTCCCATCAGCCTTCCCCCTTTTTTCGCGCTTGGGCTTGCAGCGTGTCCCGCCAGTATTGCAGCAGGTCGCGCATCGTCTGGCGGAAGGGGATTTCCGGCTTCCAGCCCGTCTGCTCGCAAAAAGCGGTGGCGTCGCCGAGCAAGACCTCCACGTCAGAAGGCCGCAGCCGTTTTGGATCGACCAAAATTTGGACGGGAGCAGAGGTAAAGGAAAGCAGCGTATCCAGCACTTCTTGGATGGTGCGCGTGCTTCCCGAAGAGATGTTGTAGACACTTCCGGGCACGCCCCGTTCCAGTGCGAGCCAGTACGCTTTGACGACATCGCGCACGTCGGTAAAGTCGCGCCTCGCTTGCAAATTGCCTACGTACACGTGCGGGGGCTGCAAGCCGAGCTCGATCTGGGCAATTTGTTTGGCGAAGTTCGAGGTGGCAAACCGCTCTCCTCGTCGCGGACCCGTATGGTTGAAGGTGCGGGTGCGAACGATGGACATCCCGTAGCTTTGATAATATTGGTAGCCGAGAAAGTCCTGCGCGATCTTGCTGACGGCGTACGGACTTTGCGGGCGCAACGGGTTCGTTTCTTGCACGGGCAATTCTTCCGGATAGACAAGGCCGTATTCCTCGCTGGAGCATGCCACCTGGATTTTGCACGGGATATCCGCCGCTCTGACCGCTTCAAAAATGTGCAGTTGGCTGACGATGTTGTTCATTAACGTTTCGGCAGGAGAGCTCCAGGAGGCGGGGACGAAGCTTTGGGCAGCGAGGTGGTAAATATGCTCCGGCTTGATCTGGGCAATCGTCTGTTCGACAGCTTCGCGGTCTTGCAGCTCGCATTCCACGAGCCGGATGTGATCCACAATATGCGCGATATGGTCCATCCGGCTGCGTGCCCGGTAGGTTCCGTAGATTTCGACGTCGCCTCGCGCGAGCAGGTACTCTGCCAAATGGCTGCCGGCAAAACCGGTAATGCCTGTAATCAAAGCTTTCAAGAGGCGTCCCCCCTTGTTCGTGATGGTTTGGCGAAAACAGGCGAACCGCCTGAAAAGCGAGAAAGCAGATGCTTTATATATAGTAAAAACATGCACAGGCTGGCACGGCGAATGTCTTTTGCGGCTCGACAGTTTGCAGGGCGCATGAAAAAGGAAGGGCAGGTGCTGTACGCCTTTTTATGGAACAAGGGGAGCAAATGACTAAGCCTTTTGGCCGCATCCCAAATACGATGAAGAAAAGAGCGCCAAAAGGGAGGTGCACAACCGAGATGGACTCCATCAATCGCTATGAAAAGCGAATTTTCTCACAAAACGGCGAAGACGGCATCGTCGAGGAACTGTTTTCCAGAATCGGGACGACGAATCGGTTTTTTGTTGAATTTGGCGTCGAGACGGGCGAGGAATGCATGTCTCGCAATCTGGCCTGCGTGCACAACTGGTCCGGGATTCTGCTGGAGGGGCACCCGCTCAAGCATCTGTACTTGCAGCAAAATTACGCCGTCTATCCCCAGGTAGCTACTCATCAGGCGTTCATCACGATGGAAAACATCGCGGCCCTGTTTGCCCGCTTGCAGGTTCCGCCAGAATTTGATTTGCTGACGATTGATCTGGACGGGATTGATTACTGGGTGTGGAAAGCGCTGCACGCCTACAAGCCGCGAGTGGTAATTATCGAATACAACGCGTCTTTTCCTCCGCCGCAAAAACGGGTGGTCGCCTACGATCCGGCGTTTTCGTGGAAAGGGACCACCTATTTTGGCGCGAGCCTGACTTCTTTGGCCGAATTGGGGAAAAAGCTCGGCTATGCGCTCATCGGGACGGACTCGCGCGGGGTGAACGCCTTTTTTGTTCGCCGTGATTTGCTTGCGCGATCCGGCTTTGCCGAGCTTACTCCGGAAGCAGCCTACCATCCGCCAAGCTACGGCGCTGCGGGAGGGGGCCATCCGCACGGAACTGGCCCCTGGCTGGAAATCTAGGCGGGCAAAAGCTGCTCGAGATAGGCAAGAACCGCTTTTTTGATGTCCGCCAGCGATTGCAGCGCAGCTTTCTCTGATGTGTCTTTCACGCCAAAATAAAGCTTGATTTTCGGCTCCGTGCCAGAGGGGCGGATGCAAAACCAGCCGTGCTCGCCCAGGGTGTACTTCAAGCCATCGCTTGCGGGCAAGGGCAAAGGCTCCGATTCGTTCGTCGCCGACAGCCAGCGCTTGCCGTGCAAATAGTCGTCAATCGAGCTGACGCGATGTCCTGCGACAGAGGCCATCGGCTTGCTGCGCAGAGCGGCGAGGATGGCGGTCATCGTCTCCAATCCGTCTATGCCCGGATATGTGATGGAGACGAGGTCCTCCCGGAAGTAGCCGTACGTTTCGTACAGCTCCTGCAAACGCCGATGCAGGCTGGAGCCTTGCGCGAGCTGACAGGCACACGCGTCCGCCAGCAAAAAGGCTGCCTGCACCGCGTCTTTGTCCCGGACAAATTCGCCGCGCAAGTAGCCGCAGCTTTCCTCCAGCCCAAACAAAAACGCATGCGCGCCGCTTTGCGCGAACTCGTGAATTTTTTCGCCGATGTATTTGAACCCGGTCAACGTATCTATTGTGGCGACTCCGTAGTCGGAGGCGATCGCCCGAACCATTTCCGAGGTGACGACGGTTTTCACGACGGCAGCCTGGGCCGGCAGCGTCCCCGCCTGCTTTTCTTGCGACAAAAGATAGTCGAGCAGCAAGACGCCTGTCTGATTTCCGTTCAGGATGAGATGCTGGTTCGGCCCTGTCCGGATCGCCACCCCCAGCCTGTCTCCATCGGGATCGGTGCAGATGATGAGGTCTGCGCCTTTTTTGCGTGCCTGCATCAGCGCCAGCCGGAAGCTTTCCGGCTCTTCCGGATTGGGCGTGGCGACCGTGGGAAACAGCGGATCAGGCTTAGCTTGCTCCGAGACGACTTTGACCTGCGTAAAGCCAAAGGCCTGCAAGCCTTGCGTGATCGGCGCGAGGGTCGTGCCGTGCAGGGGGGAAAAGACGATTCGCGGCTGGTGCGTGCGGAGGGCAAGCTCGGCGGCGGGGAGGCGCAACTGTTTTTGACAGGCCATGTAGGCGGCAAACACTTCGTCCCCGATCATCTGCAGCAGGCCGTTGTTGATGAGCGCACTCACTTCGCTCGTGCCGATTCGCAGTTCGTCTCCGGCCTCCTCGATTTTGGCAAAAATCCGCGCCGCTGCTTCCGGCGGGATTTGGCCCCCGTCCGCTCCGTAAATTTTGTAGCCGTTGTATTCGGGCGGATTGTGACTCGCCGTGATGACGACCCCTGCGCTCGCTCCCAGGTGGCGTACAGCAAACGAGAGCAGCGGCGTCGGGCACAGTTGCTCGAACAGGCAGGCTGTCAGGCCGTAATGGCCGAGCACTTTTGCCGTCTCCAGGGCGAATGTGTACGAATCGGCGCGCGAGTCGTAGGCAATCGCCACCTTTTGCGCGGCCGGGTCTGTCCCTTGTTCAAGCAGGTGCAGGGCAAGACCAGCGGTAGCTTTGCGGATCGTGTACACGTTGATCCGGTTGATTCCCGGACCCATGACGCCGCGCATGCCACCCGTTCCGAAGGCAATCGGCTTGTAAAAGCAGTCCTCCAGCTTTTTTTCGTCGCCTGCCAACTGTTCGAGCTGGCGGCGAAGCTCAGGTTCCAGGTCTGAATATTCGTTCCAGCGTGTATAATGTACCCGCCAATCTGTTGTCATGGTTGTCTTCACTCCCACCGAAAAATGCTGGTCGTTGCTTTAAGATATTACCGGGCGGGGAGGGGAGTGAAGGCTTCTTGGCAAAATTGCTTTCGGCTGCGGCCGTCAGGGGCTTGCCCGAAGCTGGCTATGGGAAGAGGCGCAAAACATTTGCAAGCCGGTTTGCATATAAATAAAACAGTGCGAAAATTGCCGTGCTGGACAGCACAGGAGCCAGCAAGGCCGACGCCGTGCGCTTTTCGATGGCGGGAGGCAGTCGGCTCGCTGCTATGGCAACGAGGGGAGATGTGGCTGATGAAAACCGCTTTCCTTACAGGAGTCACCGGGCAGGATGGCGCGTATTTGGCAAAATTTTTGCTGGAGAAAGGCTATCGCGTGGTCGGACTGGTACCGCGCCGCAGCACCGTGGACCGCTGGCGGCTGGAGTATTTGGGCATCGCCGACGAGGTGGAGTACAAGGACGGCGACATTTTGGATCTGGCGTCCCTGACGAGGGCGCTCAAGACGACGAAGCCTGACGAAGTGTACCACTTGGCGGCGCAAAGCTTTGTCGGCTCCTCGTGGGAGCAGCCGATTTTGACGGCGCAGTCGACCGGGATGGGGGTTTTGCACGTCCTGGAGGCGATCCGCGAGACGAATCCGGCAATCAAAATGTACCAGGCCTCCTCCAGCGAGCTGTACGGGCTGATCCAGGAGCCGCAACAATCGGAGCAAACGCCTTTTTATCCGCGCAGTCCGTACGCCGTATCCAAGCTGTTCGGGTACTGGATGACGAAAAACTATCGCGAAAGCTTCCAAATGTACAGTTGCAACGGCATTTTGTTCAACCATGAGTCGCCTTTGCGCGGGCTTGAGTTCGTAACCCGAAAAGTGACGCACGCCGTCGCCCGCATCGTCGCGAACAAGCAAAAAGAGCTGCGGCTGGGCAACATCCAGGCGAAGCGCGACTGGGGCTTTGCAGGCGATTTCGTAGAGGCGATGTGGCTCATGCTGCAACAGGAGAAGCCGGACGACTACGTCATTGCGACCGGAAAAACATCGACGGTCGAGGACATGTGCAAAATCGCCTTTGACTACGTCGGGCTGAACTATCAGGATTATTTGGTGATTGATCCAGACCTGTACCGCCCGGCAGAAGTCGACGTCCTGTTGGGCAATCCGGAAAAAGCGAAGCGCAAGCTGGGCTGGGCACCGAAGACAAAGCTGGCCGAGCTGATTCACATGATGGTCGAGGCCGATCTGCAGCGAGTGGCAAAAGCGTAAAGTAGCGAACCAATAGCGACACCCTATTTCTGGCGAACCAAAAGAAAAGGGGTGTTTTTTTGTGGGAACGAAAATGAGTCAACCTATTACTGTAAATAAGCAACCTGTTAAGTCTGATAGGATAGCCAGTTTATGCCGCGAACTGGCTTCTTTTTATCTCGTTACAGCGATAAACTTGCAGAAAATTCGCCTTTGAGTGTAATTTTCAGACGTTGGCACGCATCTTGCTTTAGAGAAGAGGTACAAACATTCCAACTTTACTCGCCAAAAGGAGACTTTGTTATGAATGTAGTTGCCAACGTGTACCGGGGGGAACAGGTGGAAAGCTCTCACCTTGGTCACATTGCGGTTGTGGATTTTGCAGGCACATTGCTTTACTCATTCGGCGATCCACACCGAATGACATATGCCCGATCGAGCATGAAGCCGTTGCAGGCGATTCCGGTTGTGGAGACGGGGGCTGCGGACCGTTTTGGATTTGAGCCAGCCGATCTGTCGCTTTGCTGCGCCTCCCACAGCGGAGAGCCGCGCCACCGCACCCGTGCGCTGTCGATGCTGGCGCGCGCAGGCCAGCCGGAAGCGACCTTGCAGTGCGGGACACACGTCCCTCGCCACGAGGAGAGCTACAAGGAGCTGATCCGGGAGGGCAAGCCGCTCACGCCGGTATTTTCCAACTGCTCCGGGAAGCACTCGGGGATGATCGCGACTGCGACGCACATGGGCGAAGATGTCACGACGTACCATCTGCCAGAGCATCCGGTGCAGCAGCGGATTCTCGATGTAGTGGAAGACATCACCGGCTATCCGAAAGAGAAGATCAATCTGGGGGTGGACGGCTGCGGCGTCCCTGTTCATCAGTTGCCGCTCGCCCACTACGCCTGGGCTTTTGCCAAGCTGGCCAAGCCAGAGGTGATCGCCAATCCGGAGCGCCGCAAAGCGGTAGAAAGAATTACCGCAGCGATGACCGCCCATCCCGAAATGGTCGGGGGCGAAAACCGCTATTGCACCGATCTGATGACCGCTTTTGCCGGGCGCATCGTCGGCAAGGCAGGCGCCGAGTCCGTCTACTGCCTGGGCGATCGCCAAACAGGTCTTGGCATCGCGGTCAAAATCGAGGATGGCGGCCCGCGCGCGATCAATCCGGTCGTGAACGAGGTTCTCCGTCAGCTCGGAATCGGCACGGACGGCCCGCTTGAGGCGCTCGCGGAATATACGAATCCGCCGATCAAAAACATGAGCGGAAACGTCGTGGGCCGAATCGAAACGCCGTTTTTGCTGACCAAAGCTAGCGTGGTCTTAGGGGTATAAGCGGCAGCTTCCTGATCGTTGCCGTTTATCTATAAAGATTTTGCAAAAGAAGAAGGGGGTCACACCAAATGAAGTTGCAAAAAGGATGGAAGCTGCTCAGCACGGCGGCTCTTGTCGCGGTTCTGGCCGTGACAGGTTGTAGCCAGTCGGCAGCTCCGGCTAAGACGGGAGAAGGAACTGCTCCTGCCGCCCAGCCAACAGGCGATGCGGGTGGACAAGCTGACGCGACAGCGCGGCTGAAGCTCAATCTGAAGACAGAACCACCATCCCTCGATCCGCCAAAAGGCTTCGACGGCACCTCCAATGAAGTGCTGAACGCGACGATGGAAGGTCTGGCACGTCTGGACAAAGACCACAAGCCACAGCCTGCCATGGCGGAAAAATGGTCCGTGAGCGAAGACGGGAAGACGTACACGTTTACGCTGCGCGACAGCAAATGGTCCAATGGCGATCCGGTTACTGCGCAAGACTTCGAGTTCGCCTTCAAGCGCATCGTCGACCCGAACAACGCGTTCCCGTCTGCCTTCCTCGCGTATTACATCGAGGGCGCGGAAGAGTACAACAAAGGAACCGGAACCGCAGACGGCGTGAAAGTAAAAGCGGTGGACGAAAAGACGCTGGAAGTGCATCTGAAAGCGCCGGCAGGCTTCTTCCTGCACATCCTCACGCAGCCGACCTTCTTCCCGGTGAACAAAAAAGTGGTGGAAAGCAATCCGAAATGGGCTGAGAACGCTTCGAGCATCGTGACCAACGGCCCGTTCAAAATGGAAGACTGGGTGCATGACCAGTCCGTCAAGCTGGTGAAAAACGACGGCTACTGGGATCGCGACTCCGTCAAATACGCGGGGATCGACTGGGTAATGGTCAACGACGAGAACACGCAATACCAGATGTACTCGACAGGACAGTTGGACATGATCCAGACTGTGCCGAACGACCTGAAGAAAAAGCTGATCGACTCCGGCGAAGCGAAGGTAGAATCCGAGGCAGCCATCTACTACTACCGGATGAACACCGAAATGCCGCCGTTTAACAACGTCAACATCCGCAAAGCGTTCGCCCTGGCAATCGACCGCCAGACGCTGATCGACAACGTAGTCCAAGGCAAGCAGGCGCCAGCACTCGCGCACGTGCCATTCGGCTTCCCTGAGCCGGAAGGCGGAGACTTCCGCGAAAAAGGCGGAGATTTCATCAAGGACAACGACATTGAACAGGCAAAAGCCCTGTTGAAAAAAGGGATGGAAGAGGAAGGCTGGACAACTTTGCCGCCTGTAACCATGACCTACAACACGAGCGACGCGCACAAAGCTATCGCGCAAGTTTTGCAAGAAATGTACAAGAAAAACCTCGGCGTAGACGTGAAGCTGGAAAACAAAGAGTGGAAAGTTTTCCTCGATGAGCAGCGCGCTCGCAAGCTGCAATTCTCCCGTTCCACCATTTCGGCCGATTACGGCGATCCGGTCAACTACCTGGAGCTGTTCGTCACCGATCACCCTGGAAACCGCATCAACTACAGCAACAAAGAGTACGACGCCCTGGTAGAAAAAATCCGCAACACCGCAAACGAAACCGAGCGCTTCAAGCTGATGCACGACGCAGAAAAAATCTTCATGGAAGACATGCCGCTTGTGCCAATCTATTTCAGCACAAAAGTATTCATGGACCAGCCGAATGTGAAAGGCATCATTCGCCATCCAGTAGGGACACTTGACTACAAATGGGTAGAGATCGGAAAGAAATAGTAGAATAGACGAAAGACAGGAGCGCAAGGGAATCTTGTGCTCTTGTCTTCACACTACATCTTGGAGCGAGTGTCATGGCGAAAAAAACGATTACGTTTGTTGCGAAAATGGACGAGTTTCTGCAATCCGTCGTCAGTCAATGCCACGAATTGGGGATATCTGAAGACATCCATGTGGAAGCGATCCGCGTCGATCAGCTTCCGTTTCGACCGATTACACCGGGGGCTTTGGTGGTGGTGTCCACGAAAAGCATCGTGCCGCTGGTAGAACCGTACCTGCCTGGCGATTCCGGCATTCTCATCGCCAAGCGCATGCTGCCGTATCACAATTTGCGCGGCATGCTGGAAATTCCGAAGGGAGTCAAGGTGCTTCTGGTCAGCGATACGAAGGAAACCGCCGAGGAAAACGTGGATTTGCTGCGGGCGTCGGGCATGGATTTCGAGCTGTACCCGTATTACCCGGGGGCGGAATACCCGGCAGATATCGAAATCGCGGTCACGCCTGGCGAAGCGGAGCACGTCCCGCCGAACATCCGCAAAGTGGTCGACATCGGGTTCCGGATTATTGACCTGTCCACCTGGATGGCCATCTACTCGCATTTTGACAGTGGAAATTTTCAAAAGGTGACGGCGCGAGCCATGCAATCTTTGGTCTACATCACGAAAGAGCTGAACAACGAGATTCAGCACGCGCACCTTTTGAGCAAATACTTGGAAGCGATCGTCAACCGGATCGAGGATGCGATCATCGCTTTTGATGAAAAGGAACGGATTCGCTTCATCAATCAAAAAGCGATCGAGTCGCTGCACCTGGAAGGCAGGCAAGCGGTAGGAGAGCGCGCAGCCGACTGTCTTCCGTCTGACTTTTACGAGCTGATCCGGCAGTGTGAAGAAAACGAGGACGTGCTGGTAGATTGGGCGAACAAAACCTACTTTTTCCGCAAGATGCACATTGTCATGGAGGGCAGCTTTTTAGGGAGCCTGCTCTTGTTCCGCAAAGCGGCGGAAGTCGAAAAGCTGGAGCACGATTACCGCCTGCGCCTGTACAGCAAAGGGCTGGTTGCCAAATACCAGTTCGAGGATATTTACGGCGAGAGCCCCTCTGTGCAAAAG
Source organism: Brevibacillus sp. FW306-2-1A-C05A (assembly GCF_058781555.1). Lineage (NCBI taxonomy): Bacteria > Bacillati > Bacillota > Bacilli > Caryophanales > Paenibacillaceae > Brevibacillus > Brevibacillus sp. FW306-2-1A-C05A. Next base: position 14,531 of record NZ_JBYSWV010000022.1, on the reverse strand, counting down.
GTGATCCAGATCGCCAAAAAAATTGCCCGGAGCAATTCGACGGTGCTTTTGCTCGGCGAGACGGGAACCGGAAAGGAATTGCTCGCCCAGGCTATCCACAACGCCTCCCCGCGCAGGCGCGAACCGTTTGTCGGCGTCAACTTCGCGGCGATTTCCGAATCGCTTTTGGAAAGCGAGCTGTTCGGCTACGAGGAAGGAGCGTTTACGGGGGCGCGAAAAGGCGGCCATATCGGCTGGTTTGAGCTGGCCCACAAAGGAACGATTTTTCTCGATGAGATTGGCGATGCCAGCGGAGCGATTCAAAATCGGCTGCTGCGGGTGTTGCAGGAGCGCCAGATCATGCGCGTCGGAGGCAGCAAAGTCATTCCGACGGACATTCGCGTCGTCGCAGCCACCAACCAGGACTTGCAGAAAATGGTGGCGGAAGGCTCCTTCCGCGCGGATTTGTACTACCGGCTGAACATCTTGCCGATTCATTTGCCGCCGCTGCGCAAGCGCAGGGAGGACATCCCGTGGCTGGTGCAGCAGTTTGTGAAAAAATACTCGCTCGACTTGCGGCGCCCGCCGTTCACCCTGACGCGCGAAGCGATGAAGGCGCTGGTGGAGTACGATTGGCCCGGCAACATTCGCGAGCTGGAAAACGTCATCGAGTATTTGGCGCATGTCGTCGAGGAAGAAGCGTATGTGCATCATTTGCCGTTTTTAAGCGAAGTGCCGGAAGTGCCGCTGGCAACAGACGGGCTGGAGGAATGGTTCGAGCCGATACGCGCCGAGTACGCGCGGCGAGGCTTTTTGCAGGAGATCATCGCGATTTTGCAGGAGCTGGGAGCGGGCAGCGGCGGCCGTTACTCCTTGATGGAGCAGCTTGGCGAGCGCGGTGTGGCGCTTTCGTCGCAACAGCTTCGCTACCGCTTGAAGCTCATGCAGCAAGACGAGCTGATCCATGTAGGAAAAGGAAGGCAGGGAAGCCAGATTTCCGCCAAGGGCGAATCGTTTCTGGCCTTCCTGCAGCAGAGGAAAGCAGGTGGACAAAAATGAGCGAGTACTGGAAAGAGCAGGCGTTGTTACAAAAAGCAGCGTTTGTCGAAGACGTGAAGGCATTTCTTTCGATCAACAGCATTGAAGATATGACGACCGCAACCGCAGGCAAGCCGTTCGGGGAAGGGGTGGCGGCGGCGCTGGAGTCGCTGCTTGCGCGCGGGGCGCAGGACGGCTTTTGGACGAAAAATCTCGACGGCTACGCGGGCACGATTGAGCTTGGCGACGGCGAAGAGGAAGTCGGCGTGCTCGTCCATATCGACGTCGTCACCGTTGGCGAGGGCTGGACGACTCCGCCCTTTGAGCCGACCATTCGCGATGGCCGCCTGTACGCCAGAGGGGCGCTCGACGACAAAGGGCCGGCTCTGGCCGCCTACTATGCGCTTCGGCTGGTGCGCGATTCCGGGCTGGCGCTCACAAAACGGGTGCGGCTGATTATCGGGACAGACGAAGAGAGCGGCTGGCTGTGCATGAAGCACTTCATGGAGCACGACCGCGTGCCGCCGATCGGCTTTTCGCCGGATTCGTCCTTTCCGATGACCCATGCGGAAAAAGGCCAGATCAACCCGACCCTCACCATCGCTCCCACGCAAGGGAGTGCAGACGGGGAGGGGCGCTTGCGGCTCCTGTCGTTTGTTTCCGGCGATCAAGGAAACAGCGTGCCGGACAAGGCGGAGGCTGTCGTTTGCCTCGGGGCTGCGGCTGGAGAGCAGCTCGCTTTGGCGCAGCTTGCGTCGCAGTGGGAACAGTTTTTGCAGGAAAAAGCGACAAGCGGGCGGATGGAGCAGCTTGCGCCAGACAGGCTGAAGTTCACCGTGGCCGGAAAGCCCGCGCATGGCATGGCGCCAGAAGAAGGCGTCAACGCGGGAACGCTGCTCGCCTGTTTCTTGCGGGAGCGGTCGTTTGAAGGTTCTGCCTCTTCGTTTCTTTCGCTCTTGTCAGACATTATTCACGAAGACTATTACGGGCAACGTTTGCAGCTCGCTTGCGAGGACGACGTATCCGGCAAGCTGACCGTCAACGCAGGAATTTTGCGCTACAGCGAGACGGACGGGGGCAGCGTTCGCCTGAACATCCGCTATCCCGCGACTATCTCCTGTGAGGAGTACGTGGAAAAGCTGAAAAAACGGGTAGCGGAGCTGGGCTGGACGATTGATAGTCTGCGCACCTCGAAGTCGCACTACGTGCCGAAAGACCACCCTGTCATTCAAACCTTGTCCAAGGTGTACGAGGAGCATACAGGCCAGCCCGCTACGCTGCTGTCGTCCGGCGGTGCGACTTACGCGAAAATCATGCCGTATGGCGTAGCTTTCGGACCGTTGTTTCCAGGCAAGGAATCGACTGCGCACCTGATCGATGAATACGTCGAGATCGACGACCTGCTGCGGGCGATGGCGATATACGCCCAAGCCATTTACGAGCTGGCCAGATAAACGAGGAGGAACTCCATGTCAAACTACCTGGTGAAACGCGTTTTGATGATGATCGTCACGCTTTGGATCATCGTGACGCTGACTTTTTCCTTGATGCATGCCATTCCGGGAAATCCGTTCGCCTCCGAGTCGGATCAGTTGCCGGAGCAGATTTTGAACAACCTGCGGGCAAAGTACAATCTCGATCAGCCGTTGCCCGTCCAATACGTGCTCTATTTGAAAAACTTGCTGCTGCTCGATCTGGGGCCGTCGATCAAGTCGGACTCGCGCGGCGTCAATGACATGATCGCCGACGGCTTTGGCGCTTCGGCCTGGCTGGGGGCGCAAGCGATCCTGATTGCGCTCGTGTTCGGGATCACGTTTGGCATCGTGGCGGCGCTCAACCGCAACAAGTGGCTGGATTACGTGGCGATGGCCCTGGCAGTACTCGGGGTAGCGATTCCGAGCTTTATTATGGCGCCGCTGCTCATCAACTTTTTTGCGATCAAGCTCCCGGTTTTTCCGGTGGCGACATGGGGCACGTGGATGCATACCGTGCTGCCGTCGCTCGCCCTCGCGTTTGGTCCGGTCGCCGTCATTACGCGGTATATGCGGGCCAGCATGATTGAAGTGATGAACCAGAACTACATCCGCACAGCGGAAGCGAAAGGCATTCCGATGTTCATCATCGTGCTGCGCCACGGAATCCGCAACGCGATTTTGCCTGTCGTGACGTTTCTCGGCCCGTTGATCGCTTCCTTGATTACCGGAACGTTTGTCGTCGAGAAAATTTTTGCGATTCCCGGCATCGGGAAATATTTCGTAGACGGCATTTTTAACCGCGATTATCCCGTCATTTTGGGGACGACCATTTTTTACAGCGCGATTTTGATCGTGACGATTTTTTTGATCGATATCGCATATACGCTGATCGACCCGCGTATCAAGCTGACCAACAAGGAGAGATAGCCTGTGGCGATGGAACAAAGAGTAGACCCGTTATTTCGGCCGCTGACCAAAAATGTGCAGGCGAACGTCATTGCCCGGCCGAGCCTGAGCAACGGACAGCAAGTCATCCGCAAGCTGGCGAAAAACAAGCTGGCAATGCTCGGGCTGTTCATTATCGTCGCGCTCGTGGCGATGGCGATTATCGGACCGAGCCTCGTCCCGTACAGCTACTCGGATCAAAGCCTGCTGACGAAAAATCAGCCCGTGTCGTCAGAGCACTGGTTTGGCACCGATGAACTCGGCCGGGACATGTTCGCCCGGACGTGGTACGGAGCGAGAATTTCCTTGACGATCGGGGTAGTCGCTGCGCTGATCGACCTCGTCATCGGGGTGACGGTCGGCGGGATCGCCGGCTACATGGCCGGGCGCGGCAAACGCGGCGACCGCATCGACACGATCATCATGCGCATCATTGAAGTGCTGTACGGCTTGCCGTATTTGTTGGTCGTCATTTTGCTGATGGTGGTCATGGAGCCGGGCATGTTGACGATCATCATCGCGCTGTCGGCCACCGGCTGGGTCGGGATGGCGCGGCTCGTGCGCGGGCAAATTTTGCAGTTGAAAAACCAGGAGTTCATTTTGGCTGCGCAAGTGCTCGGGGCCAAATTCAACCGGATTTTGCTCAAGCATTTGATTCCGAACACGTTTGGCGTCATTATCGTAAACTTGACCTTTACCATTCCGTCCGCGATTTTTGCCGAGTCGTTTTTGAGCTTTTTGGGACTGGGCGTGCAAGCGCCTGTGGCGAGCTGGGGGACGATGACCAACGACGGGCTGGGCGTCATTTTGACCGGAGACTGGTGGCGGTTGTTTTTCCCGGCGCTCATGATCTCGCTTGTGATGTTCGCTTTTAACGTATTTGGCGACGGCTTGCAGGATGCGCTCGATCCGCGCCTGCGCGACTGATGAGGGAGGGAGAGGAAATGACGATGAATCAGCATCTGCTTATGATCGACAACCTGCGCGTCAACTTCAAGACTTACGGTGGCGAGGTGCAGGCGGTGCGCGGCGTCTCCTTTCACGTAGACAAAGGAGAGACGGTCGCCATCGTGGGAGAGAGCGGCTGCGGGAAGAGCGTCACCGCACAAGCGATCATGGGACTGATCCCCAACCCGCCAGGCAAAATCGTCGGAGGGAGCATCGTTTTCGACGGACAGGAAATCAGCGGGCTTGCGAAAAAAGAACTGCTGGGCATTCGCGGCACGCAGATCGGGATGGTGTTCCAGGACCCGATGACGGCGCTCAACCCGACGATGAAGGTCGGAGCGCAAATCGTGGAAGGGTTCGTGCGCAGCCAGAAGGTCACGCGCGAGGAAGCGCGCCAGCGCGCCGTCGAGATGCTCAGACTGGTCGGCATTCCGGACCCGGAAAAGCGGATCGACCAGTACCCGCACCAGTTCAGCGGCGGTATGCGCCAGCGTGTCGTGATCGCGATTGCGCTCGCCTGCCAGCCGCGCCTCGTAATCGCCGACGAGCCGACTACAGCGCTCGACGTGACGATTCAGGCGCAAATTCTCGATTTGCTGAAGCGGCTGCAGGCAGAGCAGGAGCTGTCTGTCGTCATCATTACGCACGACCTCGGCGTCGTGGCGGAAATCGCGCACCGGATGGTCGTTATGTACGCGGGCATGGTCGTGGAGACCGGAACGGTCGAGGACGTGTTCGCCAATCCGCGCCATCCGTACACATGGGGCCTGATGCGCTCCCTGCCGCGGCTGGACGAGGGAGAAAAGCAACGGCTGGTGCCGATTGAGGGAACTCCGCCGGATTTGTTTGATCCGCCAAAAGGCTGTCCGTTTGCAGCACGCTGTGATTTTGCCATGGAAATATGCGACCAGCAGATGCCTGTCACAACCGACTTCGGGTGCGGCCATCAGGCGTCTTGCTGGCTGCACGATCCGCGGGCGCCGCGCATCGAGGAATTGGTCGCCGCAGGGAGGCAGGGAGTATGACAGAAGCGTTAGTTGATGTACGCGATTTGAAAAAGCATTTTTCCATCGGGCCTGGCTTTGACCTGAAAGCGGTAGATGGCGTGTCTTTTACGATTCAAAAAGGCGAGACGCTCGGCCTGGTCGGCGAGAGCGGCTGCGGCAAATCCACGCTGGGGCGGACGATCATCCGGCTGTATGAGAATACGGCAGGAGAAGTGCTGTTCCGCGGGAAAAACGTCCACCAACTGCGCGGCAAAGAAGTGGGCCAGTTCAATCGCGATGTCCAGATGATTTTCCAGGACCCGCAGGCGAGCCTCAATCCGCGGATGACGGTCGAGGATATCATTGCCGAGGGGCTGGACATTCATGGACTCGCCAAAGGCTCGCGCCGGGAGCGCGTCTCAGAGCTGCTTCAACTGGTCGGCCTGCACAAAGACCACGCCCAGCGGTTCCCGCACGAGTTCAGCGGAGGCCAGCGCCAGCGGATCGGCATTGCCCGTGCGCTCGCCGTCGAGCCGCAGTTCATCATCGCGGACGAACCGATCTCGGCGCTGGATGTCTCGATCCAGGCGCAAGTCGTCAATTTGCTGGAAGATTTGCAGCATGATCGCGGGCTTACGTATTTGTTCATCGCCCACGACCTGTCCATGGTCAAGCACATTTCCAACCGGATCGGCGTAATGTACTTGGGCAAAATGGTCGAGCTGGCGGCGAGCAACGAGCTGTACGCCCGGCCGCTCCACCCGTACACGCAGGCGCTGCTTTCCTCTGTGCCTGTCCCCGATCCGACGGTGAAGCGCGAGCGGATCGTGCTGCAAGGCGACTTGCCAAGCCCGGCGAACAAGCCGAGCGGCTGCGGCTTCCGCACGCGCTGCCCGCTCGCCACCGCGCGTTGCGCCGAGGAGGAGCCGAAGTGGCTGGAGGCGGAGCGCGGACATTGGGTAGCGTGCCACTTGATCGAAGCATAAGGAAAAAGGAAAGACTCGGGAAGGACGCCTCGTCAAAAGGGCGTCCTTTTGCGCATGCTGGTGGTGAAGGGCGAGAGATAGCGCTTCTATGTCTCGCTGTTTACAATAGTTATTTTTTTACATATAGTAAAGTGATCTGGGCTGAAAGGAAAGTGGGGGAGCGATCGGCCAATCACTGCTCCCCGCTCCCGAAACCAGCCAAAACTGCCGATGTAACGGAAAACAGGAAGAGAGCGAGGACCTGCCATGAATTTTTTCAAAAAGCTGTTTGGCGGTGTGGAAAGCAAAGAAAAGGCAAAGGACGGCACGGCGATATACACCTACAACCAGCAAGCCGCTTTTGAACCGCTCGCACCGATGCAATACGTGGAAGAGATCGTGACCCACTTTGAAGCGGTGTTTGCAGGCAGAGACAGCAGTGTTTTTCACGAGATTATTTCCGATACTATCCATATTGACGTGAACGTGATGAGCCCTACGGAAGAAGAGCCGTTTTGGGTGTTGTACACAAACGGGATGAGCGATTTGCCGATGACGATTCCGGATGAGATTCAGGAGCAGATGGAAGAGGTGGTCGATCGGGCGGAAGTGATGATGTTTTTGCCCGGCTCCTGGGAACTGACAGAAGAGTCGCTGCAGGATGAAAACAACTACTGGCCGATCCGGCTGATGAAGCAAATGGCGCGGTTTCCGCACCAGTACAATACGTGGCTGGGGTACGGGCACACGATTCCGAACTACGAGAACTATGAGCCGTATGCGGATGGGACAGGCTTAAACGGCGTGATTTTGTTTCAGTTGTCCGAAGAAGTCAGCGTCATTTCGGCAAAAGACGGAACGAGGATTCACGCTTTCTTCTTGCTTCCTTTATATAAGGAAGAGATGGAGTACAAGCTGGAGTACGGCATGGATGCGTTGTTGGAAAAACTGTTTGCCCTGGGCGATGACGCGCTCATTTTAAACCCGAACAGAGCAAATACGTGCAAGTAAAACAAGAGAAAGCTGCCGACCGTGGTTTTGGGTCCGTAGCTTTCTCGCGTTTTTAGTCCATGCTGATTTGATAAAGATTGCCTGCATCGAGATCGTGCAGGAGAATGGAGAAGCTTGGTTTCCCCGGGCTTCGCAGCACATAGCCGCCCCAGTCTTTGCCGCCGTGCGCCGTATATCCGCTGACGTCCACGCCAAAAATGGCTTGAATCAGCGGCCTGGTCACGGGAATGGCTTCATCGCGCGCTTTGATGTGATAGTCATCGGTTACATGGGTCACTTTGTACACTTGCCCCGTTTTCGCGCCGATTGTCACCGAATAGCGCCCTTGTTCATTGCTGAGCAGCCACATCTCTTCGCTTTTGTCTGACCGTTTTTCGGCCTGGGAAAAGGACAGGTGGCTGTCGTTGGCGAAACGCTGCAAGGCTGTTTTCGCGATAGAGACTACTTTTGGATCTACGTCTTTCGGGTTGTAATGCAAGCGGAAGTCAACCACTCTGTTTGTGGCAAGATCGACGGTGACGTACTGTTGGTCCGCTAGCGGAAAGGAAAAATAGTGCACCCCCGTGCTTTTGAAAAACCGGGCTGTTTGCAGGTGAACCTGCTGGGAAGCTTCCTGGAATGCCTGCTGTGCCGTTTCTGCATATTTTTGCTGGGACGGCGTCAATTCGTTGAGCGCAAATTGGGCGGAGACCGTGCGAACTTCTGTCGTGCCAGGCTGGAACGTCACGATGGCTGCGTAATCTTTCGCGCGCACAATCGTGTATTCCGCTTCTTTTTCAAGCTCGGCAAAAGGAAAGGTTTTCGCAATGCCGCTCGCTGTTTGCACGGCTTTTTGCGCAGCGGCAAAATACGTTTGCTCCTCGGGAGTCAAAGCTGCATGGCCCGCCTGTTCAACCGGAGCGGAAAATGGTTGCAACCAGAAAAAACCGAGCAGCAAGCCGCAAGTAATCAGCCCGTTTGCCATCCAGCCGTAATACCTTTTTCGTTTGTTCACTTTTTCCAGTCGACCTCCTGCTTCGCGCACACCTTCTAGGATCGCCTGTCTTCGTTCCCGGGACAGGCTGGGCTGCGGGAATTGATTCAGCTCTTCCAGGATGATCTGCTCATCTCGTGATGGCATCGTGCATCACCTCCGCAATGGAAACATGCATGTTATTTTGAATTGCCTTCATTGCTCTGTGCATAGTGAGATTGACCTTGGCTTCGGTCCATCCTAAAACCTCCGCCGTCTCCTTGCTCGACAAACCTTTGATTCCGCGCAGGATCAAAACGTCCCGATACGAACGCTTCAACTGATTGAGTATCTCGTACAGCAGACGTTTGTTTTCGCTTAGCTCCAGTGACTCTTCCGGTGTTTTATCGCGGGAAACGAGATGCTGCAAAAAGACATCTGGCAGCCAGTCGATTAGTTTGGCTCGGCGCCTTTCATCAATCGCTACGTTTCGCGCAACGGCAAACAGCCACGTTTTTGGATTCTCAATCATCTCCGCTCGCCGTTGCACAGCTTTCAGCGCACGAACAAAAGTCTCCTGAACCAGATCGTCAATATCGGTTCGTCCGGTATAGTAGACGAGAAAGCGATAGACGTCCTGGCTGTATGCGTGAAACCATTGCTCGATGCGGGCGCCCGTACGCTCATCCAATGTGTTCCACCTCCTTGACACTGTAAAGACGGATAAGCTGCGGGCAATCTTTCAGTTCCCGCATAAAAAAATGGGAGAGTTCCGAAACGGGGCCGTCAAATCCGTCAGATCGCAGCAAAATCGGGCAGTAGCTGGCGAGTCCCCGCCAAGTGCCAAAGCAAAAAGGCTGCCGACTTGATCGACAGCCTGGGACGTCGCGAAAAGCGCGGACGTCTTTTTCGCTGGGGAAAATCTTTTTCCCACTCGCCATCGAGCGGTCCTTCCCCCGTAGCCAAACGCTGTTTATAAATAGTAGAAACAGGTAAGCACCAACGAAAATACGATCATTCCGGTCCCGGAGGAGAGAAACAGGGTCGTTGCCGCTCGCATGGCCGCTTCTTTTTTTTGCGCAAAAACGGGGTCGTCTCCCCGCACCAGATCGCTGTCCATCAGCCGCGGCTTGCGGAAAAAGAAGCTTTTCAACTGCTGGAAGCCGCGCAGAAAGATGGTGAAAAAACCGGAGCGGGTCACGACGACAGCACATCCGGCCATCAACAGGACGAGGCCGAACAGAAAGCTCTGGTTGATGTAGGGCAGCAAGGCAGGCGACTGGAAGCTCAAGCCGAGCGCGAAGCTGCTGACGACAGCAAGAACAACAATGAGTACAGGCCATTTTTTCAAGGTGAGTGCACGTCCTTTTTACGATAGGGTAGAAAAGCGCTGGGCCAGTTGGATAAAAGCGTGGACGGCTGGCGAGGCATCGCGCAAGGAGCGCACGGCGACGCCGATTTCGCGTTTCAAAGGCGGCGAGAGCTCGCGTGCGGCTACGGACGAAAGCGGCTCGGGCAAAGTAAGCGCAGACACGACCGTCACCCCTACGCCGGCTTCGACCATGGCGAGAATGGTAGCGTTGTCCGCCACCTCATAGGCGACATTTGGCGTCAAATTAGCGGCGGCAAAAGCCGAGCCGATCAGAGCTTCACAGCCCGCCATCGGCATGATGAACGGCTCAGCCGCCAACTGGGACAGCGCAAGCTCCTTGGCTGCCGCAAGCGAGTGGCCGACAGGCAGGACGGCCAGCAAAGGGTCGTGCAAAAGCAAGACGCCTTCCAGCTCATCATCTGGCCAGGGAAGAAAGCCAACGTCTACGACGCCTGTGCGCAGCCACTCTTTGATCTCCTGGTAGCTGCCTTCAAACAGCCGCGTGTCCAGCTCGGGATAGGAGCCGTGCAGCGCCTTCAACAGCCGGGGCAACATCTGGACGGAGACGCTCGGAAACGCCCCGATGCGAATCGTCCCGGACAGAGAGCCGCCGTTCGCTTCTGCCGCGATTCGCTTCATCTGGCTGACCTGGTTCAGCACAATCCGGGCCGAGGCGGCGATTTGCTCGCCTGTAGCGGTCAGCCTGACTCCCCCGCGCTCGCGGATGAACAGGGAGATGCCGAGCTCTTTTTCGAGAGAGCGGATCGTGTGGCTTACGCCCGACTGGCTGAGGCCGATTTGCTCCCCGGCGCGGGTGAAGTTGCCCGTGTTCATGACCGCAATGAGTACTTCCATTTGAAACAACGTCATCAAGGCCGTCGTCCTTCCATGAAGTTTTTATCATGTCTGACATGCCAAAGCTTCATTTTACAAGTCCGGCTCTCCCGACTAAGATGAGAAGCAAGAGCTGCGATCACAGGTGAAAAGGGGAGAGGAAGCGAATGAAAAACATACGTGTCTATCATGTTGACGCATTTACCCGAGAACCATTTGCGGGAAACCCGGCAGGCGTGGTTCCGGATGCAGGTACTTTGACTTTACCGCAAATGCAGAAGATTGCCAATGAGTTGAATCTTCCTGAGTCGGCCTTTTTGCTGCCGGCCGAGCACCCCGAGGCAGATTTTCGCATCCGCTATTTTTCGCCGACCGTCGAAATCGACTTTTGCGGCCATGCGACAGTGGCCTCTTCGTGGGTGCTCGCCACCGGGCTGGGCTGGCTTGCCAAAAGCAGCCGCATCGTCTTTGAAACAAATGTAGGGCTGATTCCGGTCGAGCTGGAAACGGCGGAGGGCAGGCTGCAACGGGTGCAGATGACGCAAATCAAGCCGTCGGTCAAAGAAATCGCGCTCGATCGCGAAGCCGTCGCGCGGATGGTCGGCATCGCCCCTGACGATCTGGACGAGCGCTACCCGCTGAAGCTCGCCTCGACTGGCGGCGTGCACCTGCTCGTGCCCGTCCGCAGCCGCGCGGCGATCGACCAGGCCGAGCCTTTGTTCGCCGAATTGGGCAACCTGAACAAACAGCACGGAATCACAACGACGCACCTTTTCACGACGGATGCGTCCAGCGGTTTCGACTTGTACACCCGCGACTTCGCTCCGGCGATCGGAATTATGGAAGACCCGGTTACAGGAGCCGCGAATGGCGCGTTGGCAGGTTATCTGGCGCTGGAAAAGCTGCTTCCTGCCGGAGAACAGCATCATTTGGTCATCGGCCAAGGCCACGCCATCGACCGTCCGGGAACGTTGTACGTGACGGTAGACACGACTGGGCAGGACCCGGTTGTTCGCGTGGCGGGCGCGGCGCACGTGACGATTGCGGGACTTATGCGCGTGTAGGGAAAAGAAAAGCGAGTGGAAAAGACGTTTCTGGGGCCAGGGGCGTTTTTTTTGTTGAGGGCGATGTTGGTTTTGAAAAAAGAGGAAAAATACAAATAAGCAGATGGCAAGCGGCCGGAGCGTGCTCGCCTGAAGACATGAGTTTCTGATTTCCGCCGTTTTGTAGATCAAACGGTAAAATGGCTGATGACACAATCAAGGCTGAATTTCTCATAGCAAATGAGAACAAAGATGTTGAAATCTCACTTCCTGTCGAAAAAGTTGATGGTGAATGGAAATTGATAGTGGATGGGTCTGTTACAGTTGAAAACAAGTAAATTTAATTAACAAAAATTATGAAAGGGTGTATAAAGTATGAAATACGATAAAAAATTTATCGTGACTGCATTGTTTGTAGGGGTATTGGCAATTTCTTCTTCCGCGTACGCAGGAGTAGTAGATTACTGGGAGTTTAATGATTTCCATAATGGCTGGAGCAACGGTGGTTATTTGTATACAGAAGATGCATTTTCAACAGATTCTAATGAGGAAGTAACTATTAAGTTTTGGCAAACTACTGGGGATAGTTCTGCTCCAGCAAAAATTCAGTATGGAGTTGTTGAGGATGTTTGGTATGGATGGGAATTGTATGGAGATACCGAGACATTCACAATGAACAATAGCGCTGGCAGATTACAATCTCACACCTTCTCTGATATTCCCGAAGGTGATGATTATCATATTCGAATGGTGGCTAAAACAGCACGTTACATGGATGGTGGCGGTAATGTAAATATCCCTTAAAAATAGCACCTTATTGTTTTGAAGATTTTTCCATAATCGGTATAATTATATTGGAGGTGAGATAAATACAATGCGTTGGTCATTGCTAGTTCTATTGCAACTTCTTGGTATTTATGTTGCTTACAGAGGTTTCGCGCTATTTACAGAGGAGGTAACAGGAACGGGAATTGCAGTTTCAGAATTTGGTTTCCTGATAACTCCTCCCTAGTGGTTCCGTCGATCAGGATAATAGTTTACATTTAGGCACATCAATTTGGAGGAAAGTGGGCGATAATGCTATACCGCCAAGGGCTAAAACTACTGGGAGTTATATAAACGCAGCCCTAGCGACAGATGATGCGATTCAAAGCGGCTATGATGATGGGGTGATGCTGACTTCAGATGGACATGTTGCTGAAGGAACTTCTTCCAATCTATTTATGGTACGAGGAAACACTTTAATTACATCCCCGGTTTCAGATGGAATATTGGAAGGAATTACGCGACAAGCAATTATGGAATTGGCAAAAGACGCAGGTCTCAAAGTGGAAACACGGACAATTGACCGCTCAGAGCTATATGTGGCATCTGAAATTTTCCTTTGTGGGACCGGTGTGCAAATTTCCCCTGTCTATATGGTGGATCACCGGAAAGTTGGGAGCGGTATGGTCGGTGAGATCACGTTAAAGATAAAAGAAATGTATTTTGACGCAGTTCGGGGTAAGAATCGGTCATATCAGAGTTGGTTGACACCAGTTTATCGAGATCGCAAATAGATTTTATTAAAGGAGCCTAGTCAAACATGCAAACTGTATTGAGTGAATATAAAGAACTAACCAAAAGATATCTTAGACCGCAACTGACCAAGATTCTGATTCTATTGATGATTGTTTTAATTGGTTCGGGCCTGCAGCTTCTAGTTCCGCAAATTGTCAGATATTTTATCGATTTGGCCACTTCTGGGATATTTCAAGACAGTTTGTTGACGACGGCTATCCTTTTTATAGCAGTAGCAGTAGCTTCACAGATGGTAAATATTTTGGCAAATTACATTGCACAAAATCTTGCGTGGTCGGCCACCAATGAGTTGCGTTCTGATATTGCCGCGCATTGCTTGAATATGGACATGACCTTTCATAATAGTCGAACCCCTGGTGAAATGATTGAGCGTGTAGATGGGGATGTGTCGGTACTAGCAAACTTTTTTTCACAGTTTTATGTCCAGATTTTAGATTCATCACCATAACCCGTGCTAGACATTGAAAAAACGCAGATGTTCCTTTATCGTGGGAGTTGTCGAGACAACCACTGAAAAGGAGGAAATCTGCGTTGTGCCTTGATTTTAGCACAGACTTTATCAGACTTCCATCATTCCATCTCACACATTGGGAAAAAACAAAGAAACGGATTGGATCGCTGTTCTGGAACCGCATTCTGCCTGTCATCTTTGTCCGATCTGCCTCGGAGCCAGTACCAACCATGCACGTCCTGGACGGCGTATTCTTCGTCATCGCTTCGTTCCTTCTTGGGGGACCGTCTGGGTATCCGTTCCCGTGTATCGCCAGCGCTGTGCTAGTTGTGTGCTTACATGGACAGTGGAATGGAACGGTATCCCGCCTCGAGGATCCGTCACCTCTGCTTTTCAAGAGATGGCGGTGGATATGTGCCGCAGTCGGGATTGGCTCTCGGTTGCCAAGCAATTGAGTGTGGCCTACTCGACACTCGAACGCTGGTACTACCAACTGGCCCCCCAACGCCTTGCTCAACCAAAAGAACATGAAGCTCCTGAAGGCGTCTGTCTGGATGAGTTTGCTCTGCAAAAAGGACATACGTATGGCGTGAACCTCATGGATGCTCAAACCGGTCATATCTGGCAAGTCACAGAAGGACGTTCACGTGAACAAGTACGACACGCGCTGCAGCAATGGCCTTTTCGTAAGGCTCCCCATGTAGTTGTCACGGATTTGGCTCCAGGAATGGCTGAAACCGTACGCCAGGTCTGGAAGCATACCCTTGTGGTAGCAGATAAATTTCACGTGATCCAGCTTTTCTCTAAAGCGTTGGAAGCTACCCGAAAACGCACTCATGCTCGTGGAACACATCGTCGGGGCAGACATGAGCAACGCCTGCTCCATACGATTCCTGACAAGCTGAAGCCCGAAGAGCTTCAGGAACTGAAGATTTGGTTAGCAGAAGATCC
>NZ_JBYSWV010000021.1:0-74748 GCF_058781555.1 Brevibacillus sp. FW306-2-1A-C05A | reverse complement strand
CCCCCTCCCCGCCACTCCCCCGAAGATCCTTCTCATCGACGATATTTACACAACCGGATCGACTCTCCGCTCCTGCGCAAGAACATTGCGAGCACATTTGGGGACAGTTTGTGAAATTTATTCCTTGACAATATACAGATAGCCAGTTTGGAAAAATTACGATATCATGGAAGCATACAGCAGTCGGGAACCGAATGAACTTTCTGGATGTTGAAGGGGTTGTTTTTATGTCTCTGGGCAAGCTGGCAAACTGCTCGCGGTGTGATGCTTTATTTGTACAAACAGTTCGTGACATTTGCCCCAAATGCTATCAAGAGGTGGAGCAGGAATATGAAAAATGCGCCCGGTTTTTGCGCAAGCGCGAAAATCGCGGAGCCAATATTCACCAGGTGAGCGAAGCCACAGGGGTGAGCGTGAAGCAAATTACGAGGTTTATCAAGGAAGGGCGCATTTCTGTAGATGGTAACCCGAACCTTGGTTACCCATGCGAGATTTGCGGGATTTTAATCCGCACTGGCAACATGTGTGACGCCTGCATGAAGGGCTTGAAGCACGAGATATCGCAGCAGCTTGAAGTGGATCAGCGCTTGGAGCAGGAGGCGCGTGCACGTCAGGCGGAAGCGGCCGTCTATCGAAGAAAGCAGAATCGTGACGAATAGTTTTGCGCAAAAAAACTAATCGTCAAACAGGAAATTGCCGATGATACTACTAAGAGGTATCATCGGTTTTTCTTTTTATTAGGGGACCCGTTCCCGCGAAAATGTCCGGTGGTTTGAGAGGATGGTAATCAGATGCGGATTAATGAACCAAACCGTGTCGGGATGATTAATGCTTACAACAAGACGGCCAACAACCAGGTAAGCAAAAGCGGAAAAATCCCGATGGGCAAGGATGAGGTCAACATTTCCACGGAAGCGCTGGAAATGCAGCGCCAGATCGAAGACGCGAACGCGCCACAGCGCCGCGAAAAAGTGGAGCAGTTGAAAAAGCAAGTCGAGGAAGGCACGTATCGCGTCCCAAGCGAGCGGATTGCCGATAAACTACTGTCTTTTTGGAAAAAGCGATAAACCAGTTCTCTAGGGGAAGACGAGGAGAAACGCGAACATGGATAGACTCTACGATCTGCTCGACAACTTGATCCAGTTGCACAAAGCCTTGTACACCTTGGCCACACAGAAAAAAGATGTGCTGGTGAAAGGAAATGTGGATGAGCTGGTGGTGATTACCCGCCAGGAACAAAAGCTAATCAAGGGCGTCACAGCAGCAGAAGCAGCCCGCCAAAGTCTGGTACAGGAATTGACCGTCCAGAAAGGCCTGGCGCTCCAGGAAGGCACACTGGCTGAATTGATCAAGTTGACGACCAGTGCGGAAGAGAAGACGCGGCTTGCGTCCTATCGCGACGAGCTTGTGCGGATTGTCACCGAACTGCGTGAGGCAAACGAGCTGAATCAGCAGTTGCTGGAGCAATCCCTTTCTTTTGTAAACATGACGCTCGACCTGATTACGGACACGCCGGAGGACGACTTCATCTACGGCCACCCGAGCACGGACACATACCGCCAGGCGAGCCGAACATTTTTCAACAAAAAAGCGTAAAGAGGTGCTGACATGCGCTCAACTTTTCATGGAATCGAAGTAAGCAAACGCGGCCTGTTCGCCCAGCAGTCCGCCTTGAATACGACCGGACACAACATCGCGAACGCGAATACGGAAGGGTACACGCGGCAGCGGGCGAACATGCAGGCGACCCCTGGCATTCCGTATCCGGGACTCAGCAACAGCACAGAGCCGGGCTTGCTCGGAACAGGTGTCAACGTTGTCAGCTTGCAGCGGATTCGCGAAGAATTTCTCGATGTGCAACTGCGCACGGAGAACAAGCACTACGGATATTGGGAAGCGAAAAGAGACGTTTTGCAAAAGGTCGAGGGCATTATGAACGAGCCTTCCGATACCGGGATGCAAAAAGTGATGGATGAGCTGTGGAAATCGTGGCAAGACCTGTCGCAAAATCCCGAAAGCCTGTCCGCTCGTGCGGTCGTTCGTCAACGGGCCATTGCCGTGACAGAGACGTTTGCCGCCCTGAATACATCACTGACCGAATTGCAGCGTGATTTGGACAATGTCGTGGCGACCAAGGTCATTGACATCAACTCCATTGCGCAGCAACTGGCGAACCTGAACAGACAGATCGGGGATGTGGTGCCGCACGGCTATCAGCCAAATGATTTGTACGACCAGCGCGATGTGCTGCTGGACAAGCTCGCGAAGCTGACCGATGTCAAGGTGACCAATCTGAACAGCGGCATGATTCAGGTAACGATTGACGGGCAGGAACTGGTGAACGGCCGGACAGCGGTGACGATGGCGGTGGAGAAGGATGCCACGACCGGTTTCAATAACATTACGCTGGGCGGAGCACCGTTTATACCGCAGTCGGGCGGTTTGCTCGGAACGTTTGAGGCGCGCGGCATCCCTGGTACGGATGCGAATGGCCAGCCAACCATGCAAGGTCCGGTGCCTGACATGATCCGAAAGCTGAACCTGCTTGCAGAAAATATCGCGACAGAAGTAAACAAGTTGCATTCCACGGGAATGAACTTGACTGACATTGAAAACAGAAAGACTAACCCGACGGCAGATTTGGAGAAGCTGGACTTTTTCGTGAAAAAGAATGACGCCTTGCCGCTTACTGCAGCGAATATACAGGTCAACCCGAAAATTTTGGCCAGCCTGAATTCTATCGCGGCGGCGCAGGTAGAAGACCCAAATACGGGATCGGGAACTTCCTTTTACGGCGACGGACGCAATGCGCTCGCAATCGCCAGCATCAAGTTCAAGCCGTTGCAACTGTTGACAGGCTCATCCGGACAAATCGAGTCCACGACCTTGGACGACTTTTATCGTTACACGATTGCCCAGCTTGGGGTAGACAGCCAGGAAGCGACTCGTATGGAAAAGAACTCGGAACTTCTGGTCGGGCAAGTCGATACGAACCGCCAATCCGTTTCGGGCGTCTCTATCGACGAAGAAATGTCCGAAATGGTGAAATACCAGCATGCTTACAACGCTTCTGCCAGGGTCATGACCAGCATGGATGAGATTTTGGACAAAGTGATTAACGGGATGGGACGTGTGGGCCTCTAGTCTAGCCTGCGCGTGAACATCTGAAAGGAGCATTTTCATGGCCGTTCGAGTAACCCAGACCATGTTAAACAATAATATGATGAGAAACTTGTCCAACTCCATGGGCAGAATGGACAAGCTCCAGGAACAGCTCTCTTCCGGAATGAAATTTTCCCGCCCTTCTGATGATCCGGTGGCGGCGAGCCGGGCGATGTTTTACCGCTCTTCCTTGATTGAGAATGAGCAGTTCCAGCGCAACGTGAACGAAGCGCAGTCTTGGATGGAGTTGTCTGACAAGTCGTTGGAAGAGGCCGGGACGATTTTGCAGCGCGTGCGTGAGTTGGCCGTAGCATCAGGCAACGGTGGGCTTGGGGCAGATTCCTTGCAAGCGATGGGAAAAGAAATCGCAGAAATTCGAGATCATTTAGGTAACATTGTCAACCAGACGGTGGGGGGACGTTACATTTTTGCAGGAACGGATACGCTAACCCCACCATATGACAAGGCCAGTGATACTTTAACGTTTACAAACAGAAATGAAATTCTGCTGGAGGTAAACAAAGGAATCCATTTGCCCATTAATGTCATCGGAGCCGATGTGTTCGATTTCAAAGGAACAGACGGCAATAACGTCTTTGATCTCTTGAAAAAGATTGTAGCTGATTTGAACGACGGCAAGCCTGTTAACACAGAGCTTGGAAACATTGACCAACAAATCGACAAGCTGCTTGCGGAGCGAGCCACGCTTGGTGCGCGGACCAACCGGATCGAACTGATAAAAGGCAGATTGGAAAATGAAGAAATTAGCGTGACCTCGCTCATGTCGCAAAACGAAGATGCCGATGTGGCGCAGGTCATTACAAACCTGAAGATGCAGGAAAACGTCCACCGCGCGGCGTTGGGGGCAGGCTCGCGAATCATTCAGCCAACATTGCTCGATTTCCTGCGCTAATAAAATAGGGGAGACGATTAAAAAATGAGACTCCCGCAAATCCAGATTCGCCAAACTTACGCGCAACTAGGGCTGAAAATTACAAAGCCCGTTCAGGAAATTCGCCAGCCGCAGGCCGAACTGAATTTGCGTCAGGAGCCTGCCATTTTGGATATCAAGCAGGCGAAAGGACAGCTATCCATTGATACCAGTGAGGCGCGGGAGAACCTGGACCTGCGCAGCTCGGCACAGCGAACGAGAAACAATGCAGACTACGGACGCCAGAAAGTGCTGGAGGCGATTGCCCAGATCAGTATGGAAGGCGACCGTTTAGCTGCCATCGAGAACAAAGGGGCAAACCCGATCGTCGATATTTCCTTTGAAGAAAGCATTATTTATCAGAGCAGGGAGATCATTGCGGAAGGCTCGATTATCGGAGACGGTATTGAGATCAGGTACGATCTCCAGCCGGCCCAGATCAACGTACAGGTGCGCGGCAAGAAAATGGACCCGGTTATCCATCGGCCTGTTCACAATTATACGCCGGGAAAAGTGGAAGGCTACATGAGACAATGGAATCGTGTCGAGTTTGATGTGGTAGGATTGTATGTAGATCAAAAGATGTGAGGCAGGAGAGAAGATCATGACACAATCCCAGGCGATACAGAGCATGGAGCTGTCTTTTCCGGATGGAGTTCCCGGTTTTCCGCAGCTTTCGCGCTTTCAGATGACGCAGGAAGAAGCGGGACAGCCGTTCTTTAGCTTGAAATCTTTGGAAGACGAGCAGGTAGGCTTCTGGATGATAGACCCGTTTCCGTTTTTTCCTCAGTATGAGTTTACTTTGGCTGAAGCCGTGAAAAAACAACTGCAAATCGAGGAAGGAATGCCACTGTCCGTCCGCACCGTCATCACTGTCCGCAATGAAGGCGATGTCACCGTAAATTTGAAGGCGCCGATCATCATCAACGAGGAAAAGGCTTTGGCCAAGCAAGTGATATTGAATGACGAAAACTACGATATCCGCCAGCCGCTCTTTCAGCGGCCTAAAGCGGCCAGTGAGTAGGTGAACTATGCTTGTCTTGTCGAGAAAAAAGAACGAGTCGGTGATGATCGGCGACCAGATTGAAATCAAGATCATTGAGGTCGAGGGCGACGTGGTGAAAATCGGCATCGAGGCGCCGAGGGAAATAGACGTCTATCGCCAGGAAATCTATCTGGCGATTAAAGAAGAAAACCGTCTGGCTTCGCAGACGAAGATCGATCTGTCGAGCCTGACGAAAATGTTTGGAGCCAAATCTGATGCGCTATAGCGTGTCAGATTTTTTTATTGTAGTTATGCTTGTTTATAATTCGGATACAAAAATACAGTGATAATTAATTTGTATATAGTGTTGTTGCGGAAATGATAATTTTTTGTATCCAAATCAGATACTTTCATTGGTTTTTCCAGAATCCTTGCATATAATAACAGTATAAGGAGGTGTTACGGCTTGAACGCGAAAGAAATTGCTGGAACCAACATCAAAAAGTATTTGGATGCGAAAGGAGTCAAGCATAGCTGGGTAATGGAGCGAACGGGCATCAGTAAAAAAGCCTTTTACGATTTATTGCGAGGGGAAGGCAATGTAGACAAACACATTGAGAAAATCAGTGATCTTTTTCGGATTAAAGACCCTTTATTTTTCTACTCGCATTTTAAAGAGCCAACCCCGCCGCAAGAAATCGAAGATCGCTACAGCTTTACGAAATCTGTTGCTATGTCATTTCATGGAGAACAAACCAGAGATTTTGCAGAGTCAATGGAAGTCTTGGCCGATTTGATAAATATGCTCGATGTTCTTCACTCCATAAACGAAGAGACAGGGAATCGTAACTAATAGGCACGGAGGTTGCCACCGTGATTACTCAAAAAAACTTGGAAAGCTTGTTAAAGCTGAACGAAAGCTTGCTGCCGGAAATTCGTGAAAAACTAATGGCGATTCGCATGAACCCGGACCCGTTGCTGGCCCAAAAGCCATTAGAGTACGTAAAGACCGTTTTAAGAGAAGAAGCGAATGTCATTGAATTTCCTGTTCCTCATGACAGCTATGGCGGACTGGTCTATTATTTGAACGGCAGATTTTATATTCATATCAATACAGGTCAGCCTAAAGTATATGAGAACTTTATGTGGGCTCATGAATATTACCATTTTCTGTTTGACCGTGATAAACTGCGTGATCGAAACCACCACTATATGTTCACGGATGGAATACTTGATCCAGACGAGCGACTTCCTCATTTGTTTGCCTCTGAATTTTTAATCGACAATCATATTCTGCGAAGGAAGTTTGCCTATAGTCAAAAAGCATTTGCAAACGAATCCCTTGGCCTGCAAATTATTCGATTGATCCCGACGTTTGAAGTTCCTTACAAGGCACTCGTTGTCAAGCTGGCTCAGGAGCAGCTTATTTCAATCGAACAAGCAAAGGAAGTTGTTGATTTTTCTTATCGAGACTCTCTTCCGGATGATGTAAGTTCATCCTTGTTAGAGCCTACGAGGACGATACTGATTGACAGTTTTGAACAATTGTTGGACGCTGCAAAGGAAGGCCTTCATGACGATGACCTGCGTGCCATCCAGGCCCAGTTGGCGAGCCATCTGAAAAAGATCAAGAAATGGAAAGAGGTATGCAGGGAGGGTATCTGATGTCTGCCGCCAGTGATCCAAAATGGGAATCGATTCGCCCATTCCTGAATCTGGATACGAAAAAGCTATACGGATCATTAACGCAAGAAAAAGCTTGCTATATACTGGATAACCAGTTCATGACCTCCCTGAAAAAAAGCATTCCCGATCTGCCGAGATTGCTCCAAGGGATGAGTGAATCTGCGATCATCCTGATACCTGAGGAAGTGTTGCTGGAAGCCGGAAAAAACCTGCCGGGCAAAGAAAGAGTCGAGGAGCTATACTACGATTTTTTTCGGGAACTGTCTCGACACAAAACAATCTATGTGACTGCTTTGACCGGAATTTGCGAGATCGTCTGCGAATCGACGGCAGTTGCTGCGGCCTTGCACAAAATCCGCAGTATAGCTATCGAATCCGTGCCGACCAATCCGGTGATCCAGGCTGAGATCCAAAGCTTGGCTCTGCACGCCAAAGAAGATGTGGGCAAGCTCAGTGCCTGCATGCAGGCGACCGGTCGGGATGGCGGCGAGAGAATCGTCAATTTGATGGCGCTCCTGTTGATAGGCGAGTATTTCGGTCCGATTTTTGTATGCAGCGACGATAGAAAGGGGATTTACACCCCCTATAAAGCCTATCAAAAGAACGAGAAGTTGCGAGAGTGGATCGGTGTTGGGGGAATAGACGAATTTCGGGAGATGTTCCAGCTTATGTCGTTTGACCGGTTGTTGCAAAAGGCGGTATACGAGGTGGAATGTACGCAGCAGGAAACGATGGAACTGCTCAGGCGTTGTCGACCTTCCGAAAAAAATGTTCTCTATTCCATAGACGGCTTGGCGGAAAACGACGAGCTTTCGCACGAACGCTTTGCGGAGCTTTTGGCTCAAAAACGAATACAGATCACATTTTGAGGAGGAGCCAGGCGAGAATGGCTCTTTTTTGTTGGATCTTCATTGGCAAAATCGTTCCTCAGCTTTTTGCAAAAAAAGTAGAAAAAACACTAAACAAGGATGAATCTCCCACCGATAATAAAACTGTAGGGGGAAAACGGCCTAAGCGCGCGATTGGGTTCGGCTTTTCCGCAAAATTACCCAAACCTTCCACAGGGACGTGGAGGGCACACTCAAGGAGGAAAATATTCATGCGTATTAACCACAATATCGCATCTCTGAACACGTATCGTCAGTTGACTGGGAACAACTCTGCTGTAGGTAAGTCTTTGGAAAAACTGTCTTCAGGTTATCGTATCAACCGTGCAGGTGACGACGCCGCAGGTCTTTCTATCTCTGAAAAAATGCGCAGCCAAATCCGTGGTCTGGAAATGGCGTCCAAGAACGCACAAGACGGTATCTCTTTGATTCAAACCGCTGAGGGTGCACTGAACGAAGTACACAGTATTCTGCAACGTATGCGTGAGTTGGCTGTTCAAGCTGCTAACGATACTAATAGCTCCGATGACCAAGCGGCATTGGATGACGAGTTCCAAGAATTGATTAATGAAATTGACCGCATTGGTAATAATACCCAATTCAATACGAAAGATATTTTGAAAGCAGACCAATCTTTGGACATCCAAGTAGGTGCTAATTCAAGCCAAGTAATTACTATCACTTGGAAAGCCCAAACTAAAGCGGCATTAGGTGAAGATGCAGTTGATATTTCGTCGTTGGATATTACTTCCAAAGCCAATGCGAACACTGCGATTGACACAATAGATGACGCAATCTTATCAGTATCTAAATCTCGTTCCCAGATGGGTGCTTTGCAAAACCGCTTGGAGCACACCATCAACAACCTCGGCACTTCCGCTGAGAACCTCACCGCCGCTGAGTCTCGTATCCGCGACGTAGACATGGCGAAGGAAATGATGGAGTTCACCAAGAACAACATCCTTACCCAAGCCGCCCAAGCTATGTTGGCTCAAGCAAACCAAGTGCCTCAGGGCGTACTGCAATTGCTCCGATAATTCCTGTCAAACAAAGAGAGACCTTAGGATTCCTAGGGTCTCTTTTTATGCTCCCACCGCTTCAACATCAACAACAGGTGGACGATAAGGCGTTTTATTCTTCATAATGCTGAATACAATGTTGACAAGTCTTCTGGCTACATAGACCATGGCTTGCTTCTTCTTCCGCCCCTCTTTGATTTTCTTTTGGTAATATTCGTACATGAGGGGATTAATTCCTGGGCGGATTTGTGTCAATGCTAGGGAGTAGAACGCTTTGTTCAGTTCACGGTTGCCTAGCTTGTTGCTGTATCGGTTCTGTGATTCGCCGGAACTATGCTCAATGGGCGCAATACCTGCCAGTTTGGCAAGTTGGGAATGGTGTTTGAAGCGGCGAATATCGCCAATGTTAGCGATGAAGGTAGCGGCTAGAACAGTATCGACGCCATGAATTGTTTTCAATGGGTATCCTGTTTCGTCAATCAGTTTGTCCAGTTGTTTCTCTAGCGCGGCGATTTCCTCTTCTAAATGCTCAATAGATTGGATATAGGAGCGGATAGATTGATTTCGTTCCTCTTGATAACCGTTATCCGCCCACCCATTGGCAGCAATCGCGTCTAGGATTTCCTGCGCCTTGGCTTTCGGTACGGATTTATTGTACTGTTGCAGGGTTTTCGTCAGTTCCTCCGCCGACACGTTGGCGACCATTTCACAGGATGGGTAGGTATAGAAGAAACCTCTTGCGGTCTTGCTTTCCAAATCCTTGAAGAAGTCGGTATAGTTCGGGTAGTGGTGAATCAGCAGATTATGAAGGCTGAGTTTCATGTTTGCCACCATTTTCACATAGTTATTACGGGTGCTTAGGGTCTGCTTGATGGCAAGATAGATGTCTTGCGGATTTGCGACAGGGTGAGCATCATACTCCATAATCAGATTCATGCAGATGGCTTTTGCGTCCAATTCGTCCGTCTTGTTACGGTTTGTCCCTTTGTTTCGCTTCTTTTTCGTGTAGGATGAATTGACTTCCTTGACAATATAACCGTTCGCAATCAGGAACTTGGCAAGGGAACGTCCGTAAAAGTTTACGTCTTCCAATCCGAATATGATGTCCTTGCCTTCCGCAAGTTTTTTAACGTCCTCCAAGAAGGCAGGGAAGTGATTCGGTGCATTGGTGATTTTGAACTGCTTCATGATATCACCAAAACAGTTGCAAAGAACGGCAACATGGGTTTTCTTGTGCAAATCAACGCCAACAAACAAGTATTTCGTTCTGTCGATAGAAGCCATGTGATCGTTCCCCCTGTGGATAATGAAGTGGGGGATATGGGAGCGTGACAGCGTCAGTTATAGCGTTAGCCCCCACAGGGGAAGGCTCGCAATGATACGTAAGTCTACCGCTTCCCATATCTCACTTCATCGGATGCTAGATAATGGCAGGATGCTGACCGTGGAGACAAGTCACATCAGCGTAGGAATATTGCCCTTTGTAGAACGGTTCGCGGTCAAGAATACGCTTGACCTGAACCTTGGTAAACTCTTTGCCTTGGGCTGTCTGAAAGCCCTCCAGATTCAATTGCGAAGCGATTTGAGTCAGAGACCAAGACGGATACTGCTTCCGTATGGTAAACACTCTCTGGACGGCTCTGGCGTTCTCAGGAGAAATGGATAATTGCTTTGTTCCCTTCTGTACGTGGTAGCCATATGCGGCTTTTCCACCTGCATAGCCGCCGCCTTGTGCTTTCTTTCGTCTTCCTCTGGCTAGCTTCATGGCGATTTCTAGCCGTTGGTATTGGTCTAACAATTCCATCAGACCATTGATGAGGAAATCGCTAGGGTCTTTCTTGTGTATGCTGTATGTCGGTTGTTCAATACTGCGGATATCAACGCCGTATTTTTTGAACTCCCGATGAATCAGAACTTTCACAATGTCAGATCGCCATAAACGGCTTGTATTAAGGACAACAACGTAATTGACGGAGTGGGTAGAGAGGAAGGCTAGCATATCCTGAAAGCCCTCCCTGTCCACTTCTAAAGCGTCCTCGTCAACTTTCGCCCCTGATATACCTTCATCTTGGAACACATGAAGTAGATTCCACCCTTGTTTCTTGCAGTATGCTTGAATTTCGTCCAGTTGGTACGAAAGGCTGTATCCCTCCTTGGCTTGTCCTTGTGTAGAAACACGGATATAGCCGATGACATCCATTGAGAATCCCCCTCCGTTACGTTAATTACAATTAATGTAACGCTACTACGATACAATCAACTTAATTATATATCGCTACACCGATACATACAATGACTGTATCGGAATAAAGTGATATAGTTAGTCAGTAGTATGTTTTCGTGGGGGATTATCACATGCCAATAAGAGTTCGGTTAAAGGAGATTTTGGAAGATAGGGGTATGTCGCAACGTGAACTGGCTCGCCTAACAGGCCTTCGACCGAATACGATAAGCCATCTATGTTCCAATACCGCTACGAGTGTGTACTTTGACACGTTGGAAATCATCTGCAAGACGTTAAACATCGAAATACAGGAACTACTTGAACTTGAATAAGACCATTAGCTTGCACGTCCTCGGTTAACCGCCCCACAAAGGATGGCACAGGGAACAGTTATCATTTCTTCCCAGTTCTGTTGAACCAACAGATTCAAACTTACATGCAGTTGGCTATCCAAGGCCTTCTTGAGTTCCCTCTTATGATAACCACTGAAATCCTGTAGGGTCATGAGTTGATGTTGAACAGCTAATAGCATTGCCCTCCTGATGGGCTTAATGGATTCGGTGTCCGTGAGAATCTTGCAACTATAAAGCCCGTCAAACTCTGGCGGATGCTGAATCAGATTGGGCAGGATGATTTTTTCCTCTGGGCAGTAAACGATTTCCATACGAGTCAGTTCGTGTCCAATGTCGATTCCTTTTTTCTGAAGCCCCTCGGCCCGTTTATCATAGACACGGCAGTAGCCATGTTGTTGCCGTTGTGACTTTTTCCCATAGTAGCGAGTTCCTTCATAAAGGTTCATTCGCCTGCCTGTTAAGGAAGTAGTGAACACGTTGGTCATGGGATAAGGAATGTCAAATGCAATGTCAGAACGGACGAACCAGATTGAACTTGAATTGTTCTGTAACGGTAGTAACCAATTACTAAAACGGTAAAGGTGAAGCGGATTGGTCTCTATCCGTAATGTGTGTTTCAATGACCGCCCCTCGCTTTGTTGATAGGAGATGTGCAAATACGTGTCTGCTGACTCCTTGATGTGCAAGTGATATTTGAAGCCCCAAGGTTTGATGTATTCCTTGATACCGTAGTAGTCGCACAGACGCCGCTTGAACGGATTGAAGAAATTCCAGTAAACGTCCTTGTATTCAATTACAATTCTGTCGATTGACACGGTGATGTTGCTCATGTGCCTTCCCCCCCTGCAAATTTTTAACAGATTCGTTTCTCAATTAGAGTGGGGAGTAGGTGGCTAGCCTTTCACACATGACCTTCCCAGATGCTATATATGTAAACTGGCACGTTACCAGATGCTTTCACCGTATATATCGTAGTAGGGTGTGGGATTGTTGCGAAAAATTACGAGGTAGCTTCTGCTAATTCCAGAAAAACTCTTTACACTATTTAAAGTCGGGCTATCTTGTTGGATAGTTGCGAAGAGGGGTTATTATTCAAATAACACATTAGACTGAGTAAAAACGGGAGAAAACGAAGGTATACTTTTAGGGAAGGTTAATGGAGGTAACTGGTAATATTGAGCGTTTGTTGAAGGGGTAAGAAATCCTAAATAGGTTAACTTTTCAAGACGTTACGTACGTACAACTGTTTGACGGTTACTATTCACGGATATTATGAGGTTCATAGGGGAGAAGTCAAAGGGAAGCAATTCATTCGTCACCCACCCCCCCTCTACGATTACATAGTTACACGTATCGTCAGTTAAGCACGAATTCCGCTGCGACAAACAAGAACATTGAAAAATTGTCTTCTGGTCTTCGCATCAACCGTGCGGGTGACGATGCGGCAGGTCTGGCAATCTCTGAAAAGATGCGTGGACAGATTCGAGGTTTGGACATGGCCTCCAAGAACTCCCAAGATGGGATTTCTTTGATCCAAACTGCTGAAGGTGCCTTGAATGAGACCCACTCCATCTTGCAACGTATGCGTGAGTTGGCAGTCCAATCTGCTAACGACACAAACACAGATAATGACCGTAACGCCCTGCAAGATGAAGTAAAACAGCTGAAAAGCGAAATTGACCGTATTGCTAATACCACTGAATTTAATACAAAAAAACTTCTTAACGGTTCCCTTGGTGTAACTGGTCAGGTAAGCGGAACAAACAATCATAATCTGCAACCTATTAGAGTTACAAATTCTGACCTTGCAGCGGATACGTACACGCTAACTACAGCAGCAGCTGGTACAGTTACTGCTACAGCTAAAACAAACACTACTGGGCTGGCTTCTGACGGCACAGATTTTACCTTGACTTCAGGTGATATTGCCGGACTCAAACTCGGAGAGTATACTCTGGAAACCAAAGCGACAGGTACAGCGGATACTTTCGATTTTTCGCTAACTGACAAAAATGGTAATGTTGTAGCTAAAATTGCTGCAGTGGATATTTCTGCTGACGATGCAGTATTGGTGGGTTCCAATGGCGAAAAATTTACCGTAGCCTCGCAAGCCGCTGGTACTGTGTTAGCAGGGAAAATGACCTTCACTCTTGGGGCAGACTATGCAGCTAGTGATATCTCGATTACAAATTCTGCTGGTGGTAGCCTTTACAGCAATGCCTCAGCACTCTCCATTTCTTCCAATAAGTTTGATGCAAATGGATTGGAATTTGATCTGACAGTTGATACAGTGCTGTCTGCTGCTGCTAGTACAAACATTGTGGTAACAAACAATGCGTCTACCTTCCAGATTGGGGCAAACCAATCTCAGACTATGAACGTTGCAATAGGTAATATGGATACCACATCACTGGGAATTAACGATGTGGATCTTTCGACTAAGACTGGTGCTCAATCTGCAATTACCACTATTAATGACGCACTTGAAAAAGTTTCTACTCAGCGCGCTGCACTCGGTGCATACCAAAACCGTTTGGAACACACCATCAACAACCTGAACACTTCTTCTGAAAACCTGACAGCTGCTGAATCTCGTATCCGTGATACAGATATGGCGAAAGAAATGATGGAACAAACCAAGAACAACATTCTTGCACAAGCTGCACAAGCTATGTTGGCTCAATCGAATAGCCAGCCGCAAGGAGTTCTCCAACTCCTTAGGTAGTCTATTCCAGGGCGTCTCATGGAGTAATCGATGAGAGCATGACTGGGTGAATTGCTGGAATTTCCTCTAGAGCCTTTGATCCCACAACGCAATCGGAAACGGTAATCGTGACGGGTGAAAAAATCAAAGGATTGGATAATCAGCAGCCAAGCTCCTGTCTCGAAAGAGTGGAGAAGGTTCAACGACTAGGACATACCGCCTACAGCGCAATGCCATGGTGATGAAGTCCGTAGGGCAGTAGGATAACTGCTCGAAGTGCCCAGCCCCGAACAGGTAAAGCTGAGGGTGAAGATATAGTCTGTTCTGTTACTGAAAGGTACAGTGGCAAAGCAAGCCAACCAACAACCGCAAGGCGTTCTGCAATTGCTCCGTTAATAACGGCAAACACCCTGGTCTTCGATCAGGGTGTTTCTTTTTGTGCAAGATGAATTTCTCTTGCTTTTTGAATCACTGACCAATATGTCCTGTTGAGGGCTGTGGCTATTTCAGACCACGTCATTCCTTTTTGATGAAGCTCTAGTAAGCAGTTTATTTCTTCTTCCGAATAGTTCCGCTTTCTCTCGGACGAGGTTAGGCGTACTTGCACATTGGAGCCTGTCTTGTTTCTTTGCTCGAGTTTAAGTCTTTCATGTAAACATGTTTTGTATTTCATGCTGGGAAGGTCATCTGTAACAGGTTGAATGATTCGGAGAAAATGTTGAACCTCATGTTCTTTGTTCAATTTTAGGATAAAACCATGGCCATCTGGACGGGAAGCAACTACAAAGTTGGTGTCAAACGTATTATTGATATGGCTTTTCAACATTTCGTTCTCATCATGAGTAAAGCACTGCGTGTAGATTACAATTGTTGGATGGAGAACTAGCATCGAGGGAGTTTTTCTTTTAGAGAGAATAAGAGAACCGTCGTCTAAGTATAAGGTGGCAAGAAACAGCGGATGGGTCATCTGAGCAAGCAATTTCGGAGGAATGATTTTTACGCCATCTGGAAAGAAGTAGGCATACAGCTCTGAAAACAACGGGTGAGAATAAGAGTAGAGATGGTTCGAGTTTGTAATATGGAAGCCGAGGGTCGATAGCTTTTCTTGTTTCCATTCGCGATAGGCGCGCTGTTTTTCGGAGAAATGTTCTTTGTAGGCGTAGTGTTGGCTTCGGGGACCGCGTGACAACGTACCATCACCTAACAGACTGCCGTAGATGATAGACAACTGTTCAATAGATGGCGAGAGAGGCTTAATCCGTTTACGGTAATACTCTTGTTGAGCCTGTTTCACTTTTTCTCTTTTTTTATCCAGAAATTCTTTGTTTTTTCGCAAACCCATTTTGGTTGCGAGCCTGCGAACCTGATGAACGGAAATGCATGCCTTCTCGGCAATGCGTTCATTTTCTAAAAATGCGTAATTTTCTTTGACGACCTGACTAATGTATTCGATCCGCGACAATTACACTCACCTACCCGGTAGGAATGTACGTTCTCTTTCAGGATACCACATTACCGAATTGTTTTCTTCCTTAAATCTCCCGCTATTTTTTCCGATACATACAATAAGGAGAACCAGGAATGGAGGTTAATACATGGACGTATCTATCAATAGTCAATCAGGATTAGGGACGAAGGCAGCGGGAGTGCCTGTACAGGCAGCGTCTGCAGGTGTACCAGCGGCAAAGGAAAGCAAACCGGAGGCAGAGACAGCCACTCAGCAGTACTCTAAAAAAGAACTCGGAAAAGCGGTAGACGACCTGAACAAATGGATGCAGCAAACGCAAAGCACGCATCTGCAATTCCGTTTGCACGAGCAACTCAAAGAATATTATGTCGAAATCGTCAACGACTCGACCAAAGAAGTAATCCGTCAGGTTCCTTCCAAAAAAAATTATGGACATAGCGGCCAAAATGCAAGAAATGATCGGGTTGTTGGTTGACGAGAAACGATAGAGAAGGAGGGATTGACATGGTTAGTCCGATTCGTTTTTCTGGTCTCGTTTCCGGACTGGATACGGACAGCATGGTCAAGGAATTGATGAAAGCCCAGCGCGCACCTTTAAACAAGATGCTGCAGAAAAAGCAATTGGAAACATGGAAGCGCGACGCTTACCGCGAAATGAACGCGCTGCTGTTGGATTTTCGTCTGAACACAGTAAGCGACATGCGTTTGCAAGGTTCATACCTGAAAAAAAAGCTTGTGTCAGATAACGAAGGAGCGGCTTCGATCAAGCAAGTAGGAATGCCCAATTTGTCTACGTACAAAGTGACGGTAAACACTCTGGCTACAGAAGCCGAGCCTGCTAGAATGGATACGACTACGACAGTGGCAGCAACGGATTCTGCGAAAAAGCTCTCTGAAGCTGGATTAAGTGGTTCTTTCGAGCTGATGGTGAATGGTACGAAGATTACGATCAACGATACCGACTCCATGGAGAGCGCTGTTAGAAAAATCAATGAACAGACCTCCAAGACAGGGGTAGTAGCCACTTTCTTTAACGGTAAGTTGATCTTTTCTTCCACTTCCGCTGGGGAAAATGCAAAAATCAAGTTGGAATACACAAATGATGATAACGCGAAAGTTTTTGGCCTGTTTGATAGCGGCGTTGCAGCAGGAGATCCGGCAACCAAAGAAGCGCAGGGCCAAAAAAGCATAGACGGATCTGTTACCATTAATGGCGTGACGACCGCAATCAGCAGCAACAAGTTTACTTTTGACGGCATCGAGTTCGAACTGAAAAAGGCAGAATCGTTTACCGTAAGCTCTATGCAAGACGACGAGGCCATCTTCAAGTCTATTAAAAATTTTATTGATAAGTACAACGAAGTCATCGACAAGATCAATAAAAAAATCAGCGAGCCTCGTTACAGAGACTATCAGCCTCTGCTCGAGGAAGAGAAAAGCGCTTTGGATGAGAAGCAAATCGAGAAATGGGAAGAGAAAGCAAAAAGCGGCCTTCTCCTTCGCGATTCTGTCCTGTCATCCGCTTTGACGGAGATGCGTCAAATCTTCTCTACGGCTGTAGCAGGCATGGGCGATGAAAAGTTTGACACCCTCGCTGATATCGGGATCAGCACAGCAAAAGCGGATGCCAAGTTCAGCTATGCCAACTACATGGAAAAAGGGAAGCTGTACATCGACGAAGAGAAGCTGCGCAAAGCCATTCGTGAAAACGGCACACAAGTAATGGATTTGTTTACCAAAAACCCGGCGGAGACAACGACAGACAAAGACCAGATGCTACGAGAAACGGGAATTGCCAAAAGACTGTATAACAGTCTGACTGGCATTATGTCTAAAATTACAGACATTGCCGGTTCTTCTTCCATGGGCGATATCTCCGACAGTTACTCCATGGGCCGACAAATGAAAACTCTCACGAAAAACATCAGCACTCTGGAACTGCGCATGAAGAACATGGAAGAGCGCTACTACCGCCAATTCACCGCTATGGAAAAAGCGATGAGCAAGGCAAACTCCCAGAGCAGTTGGCTCGCTCAGCAATTCAGCAGTGGCAGGTAGGATCGAAAAGGAGCTGGATATGATGGCCTATCAACAATCGTTACAGGCATACCAAACGAACTCAGTGAATACAGCCAATCCAGGAGAATTGACGTTGATGCTCTACAACGGAGCGCTGAAATTTCTGAAGCAGTCAAAAGCAGCGATTGCCGAAAAAAAATTCGACAAAGCCAACGAGTACAACAAACGCGTGCAAGACATCGTGGGCGAACTGATGGTTACGCTGGACCAAAAATACCCGATCGCCCAACAAATGATGTCGTTGTACGAATATATGCAAACAAGACTGATTGAAGCCAACCTCAAAAAGGAAACCTCCATTCTGGATGAGGTAGAAGGACTTCTCACCCAATTCCGCGACACATGGAAGCAAGCCATGGTCTTGGCAAAAACGCAAGGGTAGCGGATGGAGATGTCATTTCAACTAACGAAAGAGACAGTCGAGCTGCTATTTCAACAGCTATTGCTTCATTCTCATGATTTGGAGAAAGCCGTCTTGAAGGAAGAAGCAGAGCCGGAGGAATGGCTCGAGCTGTTGGACAAACGCGAAGAGGTACTGGGGCAAATTGCTGATGCAATCGATCGGGGATTTGTTCTGCCGCCAGAATGGAATCTGCAGTACGCCACGCCATTTTTGGAGATTGACCAGCGCTTGCTTCCGGTTATGCAGGAGAAGCAGGACGAACTGTCCGAAAAAATCAACCAGATCCAACGCGGTCGAACGGCTAACAAACAGTACGGAGGCTATAGCGGATCTCCGGCATATGGCGCTTTTTTTGACACCAAGAAATAACGGTCATGATACATTTGGATAGGCTCCCTCTTGACTGAATAGGTGCGTGCGTCAATTAGCCGTACTTGTTCGATTCAGGAGGGATTTTTATGCCTGTAAAAGGCCAGAAATTTACGAGTTACACAACCGAATTCAAGCTGAAAGCGGTAACCATGTACTTGGAAGAAGGAATGGGCTACAACCGGGTGACGAAAGAGCTGAATTTAATCAGTAGCTCTTATATCAGAAGATGGGTCAAAAATTACCGGGAGCATGGGATCGAGGGGCTCACAGAGCGCAGAGGAAAAGCAGCAAGGCTCTCCAATGAAAAACCTCACCCCGAAAGAAAGGGATGAGGTCTGGTTAAAGCCGATGGCGAAGAAGGGATTCTTCGCTTTTTTCTTGCCTAATTACACGCTGATATCAATCTGTTTCCCGAGTGTAGGGTGGGGAGCCTGTGTCGTTGCTTGGGCATTGGTAAAATCCTGGATCATTACCATCGCGCCTGCTGCCTGGGTAGCTTGCGCCATTTTCAGCATGCTCAGGCCTACGGTTTGCTGGAGCTGGCTTACTTGCGCGCCCATAATGGAACTGATATCCATATCGAATTTCCTCCTCTCCTGCCATGTCCATTCTTTACATTTATCGGCAGAGCGAACCTCTGCTATAATAATGGAATTCAAATCAACCGATACACCAATAGAAAACCTCAACCCGCTTTACCAGGAAAGAACGTTAGGAAGGTGACACCATTGTCCACAAAACGCCGCTCACTCGCCTTGATCGGAGCCGTCGTCCTCATTTTCATACACGCGGTTTACATGAACGGCAACCTCGCCGACCTCTTGAACGTGACCGCCATCGAGCTGGTCGCGCTCTCCGTCGTGGTTTCCTACGCGATCAAGCGCAAGCACCTCGACCTGAAAAAAATGATCCGCCTGCTGATTCACGGGCGGGACAGCAACGTCGAGGAGACGATCAAGCGCTTCTACTACTACGCGCTCGTCCAGAAAGAACAGGGATATATCGCGCTCGAACGCGAGTTGCAGCAGGAGCGGGACTCGTTCGTGCAGCGCGGCAGCTTGCTGGCGATCGAGGGTGTGCCTGAGGAAGAACTGCGAATGATCCTGGAGAACGAGCTGAAAGGCGAGCAGTATCGCTACCAACAGGCAGCAGGCTTCTTTCGGCTCATCAGCTTGCTGGCGCCAGGGATGGGGCTGGTCGGGACGCTGCTCGGGATGACAGGGGTGCTCAAATCGCTGGAAGACATGGCACTCACAGGGCACAGCCTGAGCGCAGCCGTTGTCGCCACGCTCTACGGTGCGCTCCTTGCCAACTTGTTCGCGCTGCCGTGCTACTACCGGATGATGGATTTGTATGACCGGGACATGTTTGAAAAACGGCTGTATATCGAGGGCTGCGTCGGTTTGCAGCGGATGGAGACGCCGCGCCTGCTGTTTGAAAAGCTCAACTCGTTTTTGCCAGGCGACCAGAAGCTGGTGCTCGTCAAAGAGCCTGGTAGCATGAAGGGCACGATTGAAAGGCAGGATCGCTATGCATGACGATCGGTTGTACGATGAGAAAGAGCTGGAGAAAAGCTGGCTCATCAGCTACAGCGACTTGATTACGCTACTGTTCGTCATCGTCATTATCATCGCGGCGACGCAAATGACGAAGATTCAGACCCAGCGCGAAGCCGCCAAAAAGGAGCAAGCTGAACAGCAGGCCAATCTGAAGCAGGTGCATGAGAGCCTCGATCTGTTGAATTTGCAAAAGCTGGAGCTGGAACGCGAGATTCATCAACTGGAGGGGCAAAAAAAGGCGCTCACAGGCACCATGGATGAAAAAGGCACACAGGAGCAAGAGCAGGCGCAAAAGAGCGTGCCAAAGCCGCCTGTCGGCATGCCGGACACGGGTGAGCGCGATATGGAGACGGTGCACAACCAGCTCTCGTCCGCTTTGGCCGAGCTGAATCTGGACTACGAGGAGACCGAAGAGGGATTGCGCATCCGCCTTCCGGAGAAAATTTTGTTCGCCAGTGGCTCTGCTGATCTCCAGGAGCAGGGGAAAGAGGTCGTAGGCACTGTAGCACGTGTGTTGCAGCGCTACGAGTACAAAGTGAGGATCGAAGGCTACACAGACGACGTGCCGATCTCGCGCAGCGCATACAAGTCCAACTGGGAGCTGTCCTCTGCCCGCGCTATTGCGGTGATGCGGGAAATGGTTGATGCATATTCCTTGCCGGCGTCGCGCTTTACGGTGGCAGGATTGGGAGAATACAGGCCACTCGTGGACAATTCGAACGAAGAGAACCGCGCGCGCAACCGCCGGGTAGAGGTTATTATTTTGGCGGAAAAAGAATAATTCGTATTTTTCAGATAAATAAATCGTTTTCAGGCAGGATTTTTATATACAGGATAGAAGTATATCCGGTGTATACGAATCCTGCCTTTTTGCTGCTAATTCCAGTTCTATACCAAAACTCGACTCCGTAACCATAGTACCAGAGCCGCAGAACGCGCAGGAAAATAGTTATGCACAGCTTGTGCACAACGTCATGTGGATAATGTGGATAACTTTGTGGAGAACGCAAAAAACACATGATTTCCATGTGGACAGTGCTGGGGAAAAGTAAGCATACACAGAGAGAAACAAGGGGGATTTTTAATGCGTATCGGGAAAAAGTGGTTCAAGTCTCTTGTGCTGGTCGTAGGCGTGGGGCTTTTGGTCTCAGCCTGTGGATCGGGTGGCCAGCAAAGCTCGGGAAGCGGAACTGGCGCGAGCGGCTCAGGGTCAGGCTCCGGCTCGGGTGAAAAAGTGTACGTGGTAGGAACAGATGCAGCTTATCCGCCGTTCCAGATGCTGGAGGCCGACAAAATCAGCGGCCATGACATTGACGTGATGAATGCGATCGCAGAAGCGGGAGGATTCAAGATCGAGTGGAAAAACACAGGCTGGGACCCGCTGTTCGACGGATTGGACAAAGGGACGGTGGACATCGGGATTTCGTCGATCACGATCACGGACAAGCGCAAGGAAAAATACGATTTCTCGGATTCGTACTTCGAAGCGAATCAGCTCATTCTCGTAGCGGAAGACTCTCAGGTGACCAAGCTGGCCGATCTGAAAGGCAAAAAGATCGGGGTACAGGCCGCGACTACAGGGGAAGAAGTGGTCAAAAAGGCGTTTGGCGATACGTATCAAGGCTTGATGGGCTATGACGACATGCCTTCGTCCGTGGACGATTTCTTCAATGGCCGTGTCGATGCAGTTGTCGGGGATAATGGCGTGCTGCAATATTACGTAAATAAAATCAAAGACAAGAAGTTCAAGCTGATAAAAGACGACTCGTTTGAAAAAGAATACTACGGAATCATGGTGAAAAAGGGCAACACGGACGCGCTGAACAAAATCAACGACGGCTTGAAGAAAATCAAGGAAAACGGCAAGCTCCAGGAAATCTACAACCAGTACTTTGGCAGCAATTAGTCATCAGTAGCCGGGTGCGTCGCGGGACGTGCCCGGTGTTTGTGACTCCAGTGCTGACATACACGAAGGGAGGACTTGCCATTGGACTGGAGCGTCATCTATGAATATCGCGAGCTGTTTATCCGAGGCATTATCAATACCATTTTACTAACGGCGGTTGCTACCGTTTGCGGGACCTTTTTGGGGTTGTTTATCAGTTTGGGCAAAATGTCGTCGAACCGCTTTTGGCGGTGGACATGCTCGATCTACGTGGAGCTTTTTCGGGGGACGCCGATGCTGGTGCAAATTTTGCTGATTCACTTCGCCGTCATCCCGTCTATCTGGGGACTGTTTTTTTCGGGAGAGAGCAGTCCGGAAGCGATCTACTCCGGATTCGTGGCGCTGTCGCTCAACGCAGCGGCCTACATCGCCGAGATTTTTCGCGCAGGGATTCAATCGATCGATCCGGGACAGATGGAAGCGGCACGCTCGCTCGGGATGACGAAGGGGCTGGCGATGCGGCTGATTATTTTGCCGCAGGCGTTTACCCGGATGCTTCCTGCCATCGGGAACGAATTTATCGCCCTTTTAAAAGACTCCTCCCTCTGCGCCGTTATTGCGACACCGGAGTTGAATTACGCCGCCATGAACGTGGCGAAGAGCACGTTTGAGCGCTACCCGCCGTATTTGACAGAGGCGGCTGTGTACCTGGTGCTCACGTTGTTCCTGTCGCGGGTAGTCGTAAGAGGATTGGAGAAAAAATATTCAACGAGATAGAAGAATGCAGCTTCTGATTTTGGAGAAACTAGAGGTGTACACACAAAGATTTGTAATCCAAATTTTTACAAGAGAAAGGGTTGTGCTGTTTCATGCAAGGCAAAGTAAAATGGTTTAACGCAGAAAAAGGTTTTGGTTTTATCGAGCGAGAAGGTGGCGACGACGTATTTGTCCACTTTTCCGCGATTCAGTCGGATGGTTTTCGGACATTGGAAGAAGGACAAGCTGTAGAATTTGATATTGTGGAAGGCGACCGCGGGCCGCAAGCAGCCAATGTCGTCAAACTGTAAATCATATCGCTGACAGCAAATCCCCCTGGCCAACATCAGGCTCGGGGGGATTTTTACGTCTAGCTAATCATTCGGGTGATGGTAAGCGCGCGATGCTCGCGCAAATCCAAAAACTCGTCTCCTCGGCGAACGAGTGGACGCATCGGTTCATCGGTATGAATCATAATGATTTCGACGTGGTCTCCATTGCTGAGCAACGCCTGAGAGCCGACGTAGAGCAAAATAATGTACTGGATAAAACGCGAAACGATCAAAGGGTTCAGTTGGCCTTGGCATGCCAGCTCCCACAATACGTTGGCAGCGTGAAAGGGAGAGGTACCGCGGCGGTAGACGCGGTCTGTGCAGATAGCGTCGAACACGTCAGCAACGCTGATGATCTGGCACTCCAGAGGGATGTCTTCCTTTTGGCAGCCATGAGGATAGCCGCTGCCATCCAGGCGCTCGTGATGCATGAGAGCGCACCTGGCGATCCACTCGTCAGCGTCCTCCATCGACAGGAGCAGCTCGCTGCCGTAGAGGGTGTGCAGCTTCATGATCTCGTACTCTTCATCGCTCAAGCGATCGGGTTTGGACAAAATCTCGTCGGGAATCATCATCTTCCCTACGTCATGCAAGAGACCGGCTTGTCCCAAGCGGTAGATTTCGTCCTGGGGTCGTCCTGCGATTTTACCGATCAGGGCAGCTACGATTCCGACATTGAGAGAATGGCGATAGGTGTAATTTTCCGTGCCTTCCTTGATGTAGAGGAACCGGAGGAAGCCCATTCGCTGGAGCACTTGGTCCAGCAGAGGATAAAATGTGCTGTTGAACTGATGCAGGGGAGGAACAGAACCTGTAGCGATCTGTTTGAAAAGGTGCTCGGTTTCTCTGACTGCTGCAATGTACTCGCGGGCAGCTTCTGCCTCGTTCCAATGCAGAATGGGCAAAGGCTGCTCGGGAGCTTCCGACGCAGAAGTGACGTGCACAGCTTGAATGTGGTGTGCCTCCAAAAGTCGAATGTCACTCAGGTGAAGGACTGCCCCGGCGGGCAAAAGAAGCAGGCCGTACTCATTGTAGACGTCTTGCGCGAGCGTAGTACCAATAATGGAATGAGAAGGTTTCACCTCTGCCATGAGGATTCCTCCAGTGCGATGACGACCGCGATATAGGATTGAGTGACTACCCTCTCTATTATAACATAGGGAAACTAGCGAGTATTGGTAAAATTCTGTCGATTATTGCCGGATTGTAAAAATTTCACTAAGATTTTTTTAGCTTGGAGCAGGATTAATTACAGGGGTGCCGAATACCTATATATAGACGGAAGGAGGTTGGAACCATGAAATTTAATATTCGTGGAGAAAACATTCAAGTCACCGCAGCACTGAAAGAGTATGTGGAAAAGAAAGTCGGCCGTCTCGAAAAATATTTCGAAACTACACCTGCAGATGTACAAGTTACCATGCATGTACATCGTGGAGAAGGCACAATCGAGGTAACAATCCCGCTTGCCGGGGTGATTATCCGAGCAGAAGAAACACACGAGGATATGTATGCCGCTATTGACCTGGTGGCAGAAAAGCTGGAGCGTCAAGTTCGCAAGCATAAAACGAAACTGATGCGCAAGCTGCGGGTTGATTCCGCTGCGAAAGTCGGACAGCGCGATAGTCAGCCAGTAGCTGTGATGATACCAGATGTCGATGAGGAAGATGTTGACATTGATATTGTCAGAACGAAGCGTTTTGACCTGAAACCGATGGATGCGCAGGAAGCCGTCATGCAGATGGATATGCTGGGACACAGCTTCTTCGTTTTCCAAAACAGCGATACCAACGACGTCAGCGTGGTGTACCGCCGCAACGATGGACGCTATGGTTTGATTGAACCGAAATAACGAAACTTTACATTTCTTTACTCGTACAAGACTAGGGAGTTGCTTTTGGCAACTCCCTTTACTTGTGTATATGAGCTTCTATTTGTTAAAATAGCTTTTTAGAAAGTATTATTTTCGTAGAATCGGTATCCTTTTTTCTGGCGCGCCAGGTGGTGCGATATTTTTGTCC
Organism: Brevibacillus sp. FW306-2-1A-C05A; assembly: GCF_058781555.1. Lineage (NCBI taxonomy): Bacteria > Bacillati > Bacillota > Bacilli > Caryophanales > Paenibacillaceae > Brevibacillus > Brevibacillus sp. FW306-2-1A-C05A. Next base: position 49,922 of record NZ_JBYSWV010000021.1, on the reverse strand, counting down.
GGAAGCATATGGAAGGGGTGTCCTCATGTTAGGACTCGTTAAAAAGATATTTGGCGACAGCAATGAACGTGAAGTGAAAAAGATGTTTAAGCGCGTGGAAGCGATCAACGCGCTCGAACCAAGCATAGCAGCGCTTTCCGACGAGCAACTGCGGGAGAAGACCGCAGAGTTCAAAGCCCGGCTGGCCCAAGGGGAGCAGTTGGACAAAATTTTGAACGAAGCATTTGCCGTTGTGCGCGAAGCATCGAAGCGGGTTTTGGGCATGCGCCACTTCGATGTCCAGTTGATTGGCGGTATGGTGTTGCAGGAAGGCCGCATTTCCGAAATGAAAACCGGTGAGGGGAAAACCTTGGTGGCTACCTTGGCGACCTACCTCAACGCTCTACTTGGCAAAGGCGTTCACGTCGTAACAGTGAACGAATACTTGGCAGAGCGCGACTCGCGGATCATGGGCCAACTGTACAACTTCCTCGGTCTGACAGTCGGCCTGAACAAAAACGGACTGAGCCCGGAAGAAAAGCGGGCCGCTTATGCTTGTGACATTACGTATGGTACGAACAACGAGTTCGGCTTTGACTATTTGCGCGACAACATGGTTCTGTACAAGGAACAGATGGTGCAGCGCCCGCTCTTTTTCGCCATCATCGACGAGGTGGACAGCATCCTGATCGACGAGGCGCGGACGCCGCTGATTATTTCCGGATCGGCAAACAAATCGACAGAGCTCTACTACATCTGCTCGCACTTTGTGAAGCGGCTGGAGCCGGAAAAAGACTTTACGATTGACGAAAAGCTGAAGATCGTCAACCTGACAGACGAAGGTGTGGGCAAGGTCGAGAAAGCTTTCAACATCGACAACCTGTACGATACGGCACACATCACCTTGAACCACCACATTACAGCGGCATTGAAAGCCCAGGTCCTGTTCAAGCGCGACGTAGACTACGTGGTGCAAGAGGGCGAGGTTGTGATCGTCGACGAGTTCACGGGCCGTCTGATGGTGGGACGCCGGTACAGCGACGGTTTGCATCAGGCGATTGAAGCCAAGGAAGGTCTGCGCGTGCAGAGCGAGAGCATGACGCTCGCTACGATCACCTTGCAAAACTACTTCCGTATGTATGAAAAGCTTGCCGGTATGACCGGGACGGCGAAAACAGAGGAAGAAGAGTTCAAAAAGATTTACGGTCTGGACGTTGTCGTCATTCCAACGAACAAGCCGGTCATTCGCCAAGACTTGCCGGACCTGGTTTTCAAAACCGAAGCTGCCAAGTACCGTGCGGTTGTGAACGACATCGTCGAACGTCATAAAAAAGGCCAGCCGATTCTCGTCGGTACGATTTCCATTGAAAACTCGGAGCGGCTGTCGCACATGCTGAAGCAAAAAGGCGTTCCGCACAGCGTGTTGAATGCGAAGCATCACGAGCGCGAGGCGGAAATCGTCGCGCGCGCAGGTCAATACGGTGCGGTGACGATTGCTACCAACATGGCCGGTCGCGGTACGGACATCCAGTTGGGCGAAGGCGTAGCGGAATTGGGCGGCCTGCACATTATCGGTACAGAGCGTCACGAGAGCCGCCGGATCGACAACCAGTTGCGCGGTCGTGCCGGGCGTCAAGGGGACCCTGGTTCCTCCCAGTTCTTCCTGTCGATGCAGGATGAGCTGATGCGCCGCTTTGGTGCCGACAATATCATGAACATGATGGATCGTCTGGGCATGGAAGAAGACATGCCGATCGAGAGCCGTCTGGTTACCCGTGCGGTAGAATCTGCGCAAAAACGTGTCGAAGGAGCCAACTTCGATGCACGGAAAGGCGTACTCCAGTACGACGACGTGATGAACCAGCAGCGCCTCGTCGTTTACAAACAGCGCAAAGACATCCTGGAGCAAGAAAACCTCAGCGATGTTGCGCTCAACATGATTTACAGCGTGCTGGAGCGTGCTGTCGAGCAGCATTGCCCAAAAGAAGAGGTACCGGAGGATTGGGACCTGCAAGCATTGGCCGATGCGGCGAACAACGGCTTCCTGCACGATGAAACCATTACCGTCTCCATGCTGAAAGGCAAGGAAGCAGAGGAAATCGTCGAGTTGCTGAAAGCCGAAGTCGTCAAACAGTACAAAGAGCGCGAAGCTCAAATCGGCGAGATGATGCGCGAGTTCGAAAAAGTGGTCATTCTGCGCGCTGTCGACAGCAAATGGATGGATCACATCGACGCGATGGATCAACTGCGCCAAGGGATTCACCTGCGTGCTTACGCGCAAAACGATCCGCTGCGCGAGTACCAGTTCGAAGGCTACGAGATGTATCAAGCGATGCTGGCTTCCGTACAGGAAGAGGTGGCCATGTACATCATGAAGGCCGAAGTGAGCCAAAACCTGGAGCGCCAGGATGTCATCCGCGGCCAGGGCATCGACCCGAACCAACTGCAGACGTCAGGCCCATCCGACCGTCCGGACCCTGAGACGTCTGGCGATGCCGACCCGAAAAACCGCGCGCAGCGCCGTGCCCAGGAGCAGGAGCGCCGTCGCCAAAACAAAAAACAGTAAGGCATAGCCTACATTAGCCAGCAATCAAAGCATTCCTCTGCACAGCGGCCATTTCGCTGCGGGAGGGATGCTTTTTCTTTTCCAATCGACAGCAGATGCTCCGTTGCAGCGCGGTTGCGCCGTTTGTGTAGACCTGCCCAAGAGATTTTCTTACTGTTTCCTGACGCCTAGACAGTATTCGTCCCGATCTGTTCTTCCTCGTCTGTTATGGTCGGTCTATTTGTCTAACACTGGTAAAAGTCATCGAACGATTCAGGTGGAAATGTTCGGAAAAATCCATAGAATCATAAGTACAACACTTTTTACCAAATACACGGGGACGGGGGAATGAACAATGAAAGCGTCAGTCAACGTGATGGGCATACAAACCAAAAACATGATGGAGAGAATCGGGAAGACATTGAAAGCTGTACTGAAAGCGGCAGCGGAGCATAAAAAAGTAAAATGGATTACCAAAGAAGAAAGAGGGGAGGAGCCTAAAGTATTCACAGCCGAAGACCCTGTCTTCTATGAAGAACGACTGAAAACGGAGATACCGGAGCCGAACTGGACGCCAGGCGTGCTGATCTCGCCGAAAGGCATGCTGGATCAGCCGCAGCAAAGTCCGGCGGCTGCAGGGGAGCGGAGGCTCAGGCAAGCGCGAATGAAGCAAAACATCCGCAAGCGTGAGGCGCGGATTCGCCAGTCGCATCTGTCCGTGGTTGCGGCGCCGCAGACGGAGAGCAAACAACCACATGAAATCCGAGACTTGAGATCCTCGCCATCACCGCCAATGGCTACATAGGCGCTACATAGGCAGGACAGATGCCAGGCAAGCGGCGAATCACGCTTTTTACGCACGGCAGGTTGCCAGGTTTGCGGATCTGGCGAATTACGTTACAATAAACTTAGCTTACGTAAAGAGAAGGTGACTCGCAAAAATGGCATTGATCGATATTGCGGACGTCAAACAAGAGATGTCCAGTATGGCTAAACGTTTAGCGGATATCAGGGGGTCTCTTTGACCTCCCTGTAAAACAGGAGCGGATCGGCGAGCTGGAAGAGCGCATGCTGGCTCCGGACTTCTGGGATGACAACGAGGCTGCGCAGAAAACAATCAGCGAGCTGAACGCCATCAAAAGTCTCGTCGAAACGATGAGCAAGCTGGATTCCCAGTACGAAGACCTCCAGTTGATGCTGGAGCTGGTCATCGAAGAAGGTGACTCGTCGCTCATCCAGGACTTGTATGACAGTACCCAGGAGCTGAAAAAGTCGTTTGAACGCTTCGAGCTGGAGCTGCTTTTGAGCGATCAGTACGACAAAAACAATGCGATTCTTGAGCTGCATCCGGGAGCGGGTGGAACCGAATCACAGGACTGGGCTTCCATGCTCTTGCGAATGTACACACGATGGGGGGATGCCAAAGGCTTTAAAGTCGAGACCTTGGACTATTTGCCCGGGGATGAAGCAGGCGTAAAAAGCGTGACCCTCCTGATTAAAGGGTACAACGCCTACGGATATCTGAAATCGGAAAAAGGCGTGCACCGCCTCGTGCGCATTTCTCCATTCGACGCGTCCGGGCGCCGTCATACATCTTTTGTATCATGCAACGTTCTCCCCGAAATCGAGGACGACAATGCCGTAGACATCCGCACGGAAGACCTCAAGATCGACACCTACCGTTCCAGCGGTGCGGGTGGTCAGCATATCAACACGACCGACTCCGCTGTCCGGATTACCCACTTGCCGACGGGCATTGTGGTTACATGCCAAACCGAGCGCTCGCAAATTAAAAACCGGGAGCGAGCCATGAAAATGCTGACGGCTCGGCTGTTCGAGAAAAAGCGGGAGGAACAGGAAAAAACATTGGCTGCCATCCAGGGTGAACAAAAAGATATCGCCTGGGGAAGCCAAATCCGTTCCTACGTCTTCCACCCGTACAGTCTGGTGAAGGATCACCGGACCAACATGGAGGTAGGAAACGTTCAGGCAGTGATGGATGGCGAGATCGACGTCTTCATCGACGCGTATCTGCGCGCGCAGATCAAACGCTAGAGCGGTTTACAGCCCCTCTCTGCTGCAAGGCTTTTGCTTTTGCAAAGAAATGACGACCGTCGTGCCCTCGCCAAGCTCGCTCGTGATGTCGAGCGAGCCGCCGTGGTCGCGAATGATTTTGGTGCTAACCAATAGCCCCAGACCTGTTCCGGTTTCTTTTGTACTGTAAAATAGCTTTCCCAATCGCGGAAGCAGCTCCTCGGGTATCCCGTCGCCTTGATCGGATACCCGAATGAGGACGTTCTGATCGTTCTCGACTACCGCGATCGTGAGAATCCCACCTGACGGCATGGCTTCCATGCCGTTTTTTATGATGTTGATAAACACTTGCTTGATCTGGTATTCCTCGCAAGAAATAAGCGAAGTAGCCGTGGGAAATTCGTTCAATTTCGGAAAGCATAATTTGCAAGTAATGACGGTTGGTAATCGGCTCGCTCTCCATGAGCTGGAGAAACCCTTTCAGCGAGGTGAGCGGATTGCGGATTTCATGCGCGATCCCTGCCGCCAGCTCGCCAAGGGCGGAGAGCTTGTCCGAGTAGCGCAGCAGCTCCTCGGAATGGCGCCGTTCTATAATGTCGCGGGCGACGATCACTGTATTTTTCACTTCGCCATCTGCTCCGATGTCGAGCGTTCCTTTGAACTCGAACAGAAGCATGCGGCCGTCCGGGTGAGGGTAGATGTATTCAGCGTCCAAAGGTGTTTTTTCCACAATCATCTGCAAAAAGTCACGTCTGGCAGCCTCTCTCTGCTCAGGCTGAATCAGGATGGAAAAATGCCGGAGCAAAATATGAGAGGCTGGCAAGCCGAGCACGGATTGGATCGAGGGCGAAGCGTATGTAATGTGGCCGTTCAGATCATGCGCAACAGCTCGGAAGCTGCATAGCCCAGTAATTGCTCGGCTGCGGCGTTGACGCCAGTATGGTTGCCATGCATGTCGATAATGTAAACAGCATCGGGGTTATTCTGGAAGAGAGAAGTGTATAACTGCAACTGTGTACCCATACGTGACCACCTTTCTGTCGCTTCTTGCTTCATTTCAAACGTTCGCTGTAGATCGGAAAAATCCTACCTGTGCCAAAGTCCCGATTGGCAAATATGTTATACTGCAAACAAATACGCAAAATAAGGAGAGGACGCACACATGTTGTATGTCGCTTTGTTGCCGATTGTCGATCAGGAATTGAACGCGAAAATCAGACCGGCTCATTTAGAGTATATCAACGATTTGTACAAGCAAGATAAAGTGTTTATGGCAGGGCCGTTCACGGACAAGCAGGGAGGCATGGTCATCTACAAGGCCGCGTCCCTGGAGGAAGCGCGCAAGCTGGCGGAAGGCGATCCGGTTGTGGTGGAAGGCGCACGGACACTGGAACTGCGGGAGTGGAATCCGCTTGAGCTGCCCTTGACCTAAAATTCGCAGGGCCACAGGAATGAATAGCCTGCTGCGGAGGCATACTGAGCGAAGAATTTCTACAACAAGGAGGGAACCGCTTTGAAACGCATCCCACTGTTTACGGTTGCGGCTGTACTCGCATTCTCGCTCAGTGCCTGTGGCGGCGGCAATCAGCAGACGCAGCCCCCTGCTGAAAAGCCGGCTACGGAGACACCTTCGACAACCGCTCCATCTGGTAGCTATGACGCGGCTACGGCAGAGGCGTTGTTTAAAAACACCTGTGCAGGCTGTCATGGACAATCGCTGGAAGGTGCTGTCGGGCCGAATTTGCAAAAAATTGGCAGCCAACTGAGCAAGGAGCAGATTTTGGAAGTGCTGAATAACGGAAAAGGTTCGATGCCGCCTGGCCTGGTAAAAGGGACAGACGCGGAAAACATCGCTGCTTGGCTGGCCGACAAAAAATAAAGGTGAGTTGGACAAAAGACGCTCGGGTATGGAACCCGGCGTTTTTTTGTATAAAAGGGCCCCTTGCTAGCGACTTCCCGCTTTGCCAAATGAAGCAGAAACAGATTTGCTAGTTGTATTCCGTTTGAATTTTTATTATTATTCATGTATAAAAATACAAACGAATGATGGGAAGAAGGGGAGAGGTGCATGGTTCGGGTCGGAATCGTTGGGGCAACCGGGTACGGCGGTGCGGAGTTGATCCGTCTGCTGGCTGGCCACCCTCAGGTTGAAATAGCGAATGTTTATTCAAGTTCAGCAGATGGAGAGGGGCTGGAGAAAACCTTTCCTCACGTAGCGGGACTGGGACTGCCAAAGCTTTTGCCGATTGACGCTGACAGCATGAGCGCCGCAAATGATCTGATTTTTCTCGCGACGCCTGCTGGCGTAAGTGCCGGGTTGTCTCCGCAACTGGTAGCAAACGGCGTGAAGGTCATTGATCTATCCGGCGATTTTCGCCTGGAAAAAGGCGAGGTGTACAAGGCGTGGTACAAAAAAGAGCCTGCGCCCGCCAACTTTGTCGAACAGGCGGTTTACGGCCTGACGGAATGGAATCAGGAGCAGGTGGCAGGCGCCAGCCTCATTGCCAATCCGGGCTGCTATCCGACAGCGACCTTGCTTGCCTTGATCCCTTTGCTGAAAAGCGGATGGGTGCAACCGAACAGTTGGATCGTCGACGCCAAGTCGGGCGTGTCCGGAGCGGGACGCGGCGTATCGCTTGGCGTGCATTACAGCGAAATCAATGAAAGCATTCACGCATACAAGGTGGGAAGCCATCAGCATACGCCAGAGATTGAGCAGGAGTTGCAAAAGCAGAGCGGCGTGGAGACGGTCGTCCAGTTTACGCCGCATCTGGTGCCGATGACGCGCGGGATTTTGGTCACTGCTTACGGACAGTTGTCCGCAGAGGTGACGCAGGCGCAAATTCAGGAGCTGTATGAAGCGACTTATGCCGACAAGCCGTTTGTCCGTGTGCGCCCAGCCGGAAGCCATCCGCATACAAAAGAGGTTTACGGTTCGAATTACTGCGACATTGCGATTCATGTGGATCAGCGCACTGGCCGCGTTGTTTTGCTGTCGGTGATCGACAACATGATGAAGGGCGCAGCAGGCCAAGCTGTGCAAAACATGAACGTCATGTACGGACTGCCCGAGAAAACGGGGCTGCCGCTCGTTCCGGTATATCCGTAGAGGAGGAGAAGCGATGCAGGGGATAGTAGTCATCAAGTGCGGCGGAAGCACGATGGATCAGTTGCCGGATTCTTTTTTTCAGGCGATCGCGAAGCTGCAGCAGGAAGGCAGGCAGATCGTCATCGTGCACGGAGGCGGACCGGCGATTAACGGCATGCTCGACCGCGTTCAGATTACTCCGCAGTTTGTCGACGGGCTGCGCGTGACTTGCGAGGATACGCTGCGCGTCGTGGAAATGGTTTTGTGCGGCAGCATCAACAAGGTGCTGGTGAGACGGCTGACGCAGGCAGGCGCCAAGGCATGGGGCGTGAGCGGAATTGACGGTCAGACGCTGATCGCGCAGAAAACGGCGAAGCCGCTTGGCTGGGTAGGGGAAATTACGAAAGCAAATACGGCGATACCGCAAGCGATTCTGGCGCAAGGCTACGTCCCGGTGATCGCGCCGCTTTCCGTAAGCGAGGATGGGGCGAATACGTACAACATCAATGCCGATGTGGCCGCAGGAGCGATTGCAGCGGCGCTCGCGGCGGAAAAGCTCATCATGGTCACGGACGTTCCCGGCATTCTGCGCCCGCAAGCAGACGGCACGAAGGCAGTCGTTGCGCAAACGAGCGCAGAGGAGATTCAGGACATGATCCAGTCCGAGATCATTACGGGCGGAATGATTCCGAAGGTTCAGGCCGCGCTGGACGCGCTCGGCCAGGGAGTGGACCAGGTGGTCATTTGCCGGGGGACGGCCGAGGATCTGCTCGGCGTATGCACAGGGGAAGCAGTCGGAACGACCGTCAGAATGAACGTGAATCACGCGAACTAAGGAGGGAATGGACATGAGTATAGTGACAGCGCCTATGCATGTGATGAATAACTATGCGAGATGGCCGATCAGTCTGGTAAAAGGCCAAGGAAATCAGGTGTGGGACGACCAGGGGAAACAGTATCTCGATTTTACTTCAGGGATTGCGGTGACGTCTTTGGGGCATGTCCCGCCAAAAGTGACAGCCAAGCTGCACGAACAGCTCGATACGCTGTGGCACTGCTCCAACCTGGTGCACATTCCGCAGCAGGAGATTTTGGCGGAAAAGCTGAGCCGCTTGTCCGGGCTCGATCAGGCGTTTTTTTGCAACAGCGGGGCGGAAGCCAATGAGGGCCTGATTAAGCTGGCCCGACGCTACGCGCAAAAGGTGAAAGGAGAGGACCGCTTCGAAGTCATCACGTTCGAGCAGTCTTTTCACGGACGGACGCTGGCGACATTGACGGCGACCGGGCAGGAAAAGGTCAAGGATGGCTTCGCGCCGTTGCCGCCGGGCTTTGTCACCGTGCCGTACAACGATCTCGCAGCGGTCAAGTCGGCGATTACAGACAAGACGTGCGCGATCATGCTGGAGCTGGTTCAGGGCGAGGGCGGCGTGCATCCGGCAGAGGAAGCGTGGGTCAAAGCGCTGCGCGACTTGTGCGACGAGCACGGCTTGCTGCTTTTGGTGGACGAAATTCAGACAGGGATTGGCCGCACCGGCACGTGGTTCGCTTTTCAGCAATACGGGGTGAAGCCGGACGCGATCTCGCTGGCAAAAGGATTGGGCAGCGGGTTCCCGATTGGCGCTGTAGTCGCCACGAAGGAAGTGGCCGCAGCCTTTGCGCCAGGGACGCACGGAACGACGTTTGGCGGCAATCCTTTGGCAGCGACCGCGGGAATCGCTACCTTGGCGACAATGGAAGAGGAGCAGATTTTGCAGCAGGTCGCCCATATTCACGACGTGCTGATGCAGGAGCTGGAAAAGCTGCATGCTGAGCATCCCGACAAGGTCGTCGCGGTTCGGGGCAAAGGACTTCTTCTGGGCGTGGAGCTGACGATTCCGGCAGGCGACGTGGTTGCTTATGCACGGGAAAAAGGCGTGATTCTGCTCACGGCTGGTCCGCAAGTAGTGCGCCTGCTGCCATCCTTCGTCACGACGGATGAAGAAGTAAAGCAGGCAATGGCCGTGTTCGGCGAAGCGTTGGCCCAGGCGTAACGGCAAATATTCCATGATTTGTGAAAATGCAACGAGTGCGGAAAGTCAAAAAACTCGTTGCATTTTTATAATGTTGAATGTATATTAATACAAAGAGTTGCATAAATTCTCGGTATGAACGGCATGAACGTGAATGACTTATTCACCTAAACAGATGCGCCAAATGGCGTTGGCTCTTGCCTATTGGAGAGGAGTGGCTTCATAGATGGATAGAGATAAGCAATCGCTGGGAACGGGCTACCTCACGCTGGAGAGCGGGGAGGTATTTGCAGGGCAGCTTTACGGAGCGCCTATTAACGGTTTCGGCGAAGTGGTTTTTCATACAGGCATGACCGGCTATCAGGAAGTAATGACAGACCCTTCCTTTGCAGGTCAGATCGTGACTTTTACTTATCCGTTGATCGGGAACTACGGAATCAACGAAAACGACTACGAGGCGGCAAAGCCGGCTCTGACGGGGATGATCGTCAGCGAGCTGTGCACAGAGCCGAGTCACTACGAATCGACGAAAACATTGGCCCAGGCGGCGGAAGACTTTGGCTTCCCGATTTTGGCCGGAATCGACACCCGAACCATTACGAAGCGAGTTCGCCAAAATGGTCCGGTTTTCGGGGTGATTTCCGATCAGCCTATGCAGGCGGCGGAGGTTGCGTCACTGCGCTACAAGCACGCGAAAAAATCGCTGGTAGCGAATGTATCCACCCAACAGATCGAGCGTTACCCGGGAGCCGGGGAGCATGTCGTCCTGGTCGACCTCGGGATGAAAAAATCGATTCTGGATGCACTTTTGGAGCTGGGCTGCCGTGTGACCGTCGTGCCGTTCGACACTTCTTTTGCGCAAATTAACGCGCTCGCACCGGACGGCCTGCTGTTTTCCAACGGCCCTGGCGACCCGGAGCACCTGCTGGCGTATTGCAGCGAATGGCGAAAAGCGGTTGAGCAGTACCCGACTTTGGGCATCTGTCTGGGACATCAGGTGCTGGCGCTGATGTACGGCGGCAAAACAGAAAAGCTGGCGTACGGTCACCGCGGCAGCAATCACCCGGTGAAAGACCTGGTGACAGGCAAGGTGTACATGACCTCGCAAAACCACGGGTACGTCGTCAAGGAAGAGTCTTTGGACAAACGGCAGCTCGCCGTCTCGTACCGCAATGTAAACGACGGCTCTGTCGAAGGGCTGCGCCATGTGAGCCTGCCCGTTTTCAGCGTGCAGTACCACCCGGAGGCACATCCCGGACCGAGCGATACTTCCCATATATTCCACCAATTCTTGCAATCGATGCGTGTAGTAGGAGCGAAGAGATATGCCTAAATTGCCACACATTCATAAAGTTCTGGTGATCGGCTCCGGCCCGATCGTCATCGGCCAGGCGGCAGAATTTGACTACGCCGGAGCGCAGGCTTGCCTTTCGCTGAAGGAAGCGGGCGTGCAGGTCGTACTGGTGAACAATAACCCGGCGACGATCATGACAGATGAGCAGGTTGCAGACAAAGTTTATCTGGAGCCGCTCACGGTCGAATCCGTGACGGCGATTATCGCCAAAGAGCGTCCCGACGGACTTTTGCCCACGCTTGGCGGGCAGACGGGGCTGAATCTTGCGGTTGCTCTGGCAGAGGCAGGCGTGCTGGAAGCGTACAACGTTCAACTGCTGGGCACGCCGCTTGCTGCCATTCAAAACGGGGAAGACCGTGAGCTGTTCAAGCAGTTGATGCAGCAAATCGGCGAGCCTGTTCCCGAGAGCGATACCGTGGAATCAGTCGAGGCGGCTATCCAGTTCGCCAACACCATCGGCTATCCCGTCATCGTCCGTCCTGCTTACACGCTGGGCGGCGCAGGCGGCGGTATCGCTGAAGACGAGGCAGCCTTGCGCAAGGTCGCGGCAGGCGGAATTGCGGCCAGCCCCATCGGGCAAGTCCTGATCGAGCGCAGCGTAAAAGGCTGGAAAGAGATCGAATACGAAGTCATGCGGGATGCGAACGACACCTGCATCATCGTCTGCAATATGGAAAATCTCGATCCTGTAGGCATTCACACGGGAGACAGCATCGTCGTCGCGCCGTCGCAGACGCTGACAGACCGCCAGTATCAAATGCTGCGCAGCGCCTCGACAAAAGTGATTCGCTCGCTCGGTGTCGTCGGCGGCTGCAACATTCAGTTTGCGCTCGATCCGCACTCAGATCGCTACGTGCTGATCGAAGTCAATCCGCGGGTGAGCCGCTCCAGCGCGTTGGCTTCCAAGGCGACCGGCTATCCGATCGCGCGGATTGCGGCCAAGCTGGCATTGGGCTACGGGCTGGACGAGGTCATCAACCCGATTACAGGCTACACCTACGCCAGCTTTGAGCCGGCTCTGGACTATATCGTGGTGAAAATTCCACGCTTCCCGTTTGACAAATTCCCACATGCCGATCGCAGGCTGGGCACGCAAATGAAGGCGACAGGCGAAGTCATGTCGATTGCCCGCAATCTGGAAGCGGGACTGTTGAAAGCCGTTCGCTCACTGGAGCAGGGCTGCACGCACCTGTCCCGTCCGGAGCTTGCTTCCTGGACGCGCGAGCAGCTTGCGCAGTCGTTGCAGGACGCTACCGACATCCGCCTGTTCGTTTTTGCCGAAGCGATCCGCAAAGGCTTCACAGAAGCAGAGCTGCACAGCCTGACAGGCGTCGATCCGTTTTTCCTGCGCAGCTTGCGCAAAATCGTCGATCTGGAAGCGGAGCTGTCCGCACACGACAGCAGCACGCTATCCAGAGAGCTGCTGCTTGCCGCAAAGCGCAGCGGCTTTGCGGATGAAACGATTGCTTCGCTGGTGGGAACCACTCCGCTTGCCATCAAAAAACAGCGCGAGCAAGCAGGCATCACGCCAACTTACAAAATTGTCGATACGTGCGCAGCCGAATTTGATGCGCAGACTCCATACTACTACTCGGATTGGCAAGGAGTAGACGAAGTAGAGACGCTGGCCGGGCGAAAAGTGCTCGTGCTCGGCTCCGGGCCAATCCGCATCGGGCAAGGAATCGAGTTTGACTACTGCTCCGTGCATGCCGCCAAAGCGCTGCAAGCAAGCGGAATCGCGGCCATCGTGGTGAACAACAACCCGGAAACGGTGAGTACGGACTACGAAACAGCCGACCACCTTTATTTTGAACCGCTGCATGTAGAAGACGTGCTGCATGTCGCCGAGCGCGAACAGGTAGAGGGCGTCATGGTCCAGTTTGGCGGACAGACGGCGATCAATCTGGCGGCAAAGCTGGAGCAGGCCGGACTGAAGGTCATGGGCACGACGCTGACCGCGATTGAGCGGGCAGAGGACCGCGAGCTGTTTTACGCGATGCTGCGCAAGCTGAACATCCCGCATATCCCGGGCAAAGGCGTATCGTCCCTGGAAGATGCGACAGCGATAGCGGAGGAAATCGGCTTCCCGGTTCTGATGCGGCCTTCCTACGTCATCGGCGGGCAAGGCATGGTAGTCGTACACAACATCGAGGAGCTGACAGCGACGATCAACGACTGGCTCCACCACCCGCAGAGCGAAGCGTTTTTCCCGCTTCTCGTGGACAAATACGTCCCGGGCCGGGAAGCAGAGGTCGATGCGGTCTGCGACGGGCAGTCTGTCATTATCCCGGGCATTTTCCAGCACGTGGAGAAAGCGGGCATTCACTCTGGCGACAGCGTGGCGCTGTTCCCGGCTCCGGCGCTGTCGGATGAGATCAAGCACAAAATTGCCAGCTACACAGAAGCGATCGCACGGGAAATGGAAGCGGTCGGCCTAATCAACATTCAGTTTGTCATCGACACCGATACCGTCTATGTGCTGGAGGTTAACCCGCGCGCATCGCGGACAGTGCCGATCACGAGCAAAGTGACGGGCATCCCGATGGTCCAGTTGGCTGTGCGCGCCCAGTTGGGGGAAAAGCTGGCGGACATGGGGTACGGAACCGGGCTGCTGCCTGAGATTCCTTTTGCAGTCGTCAAAGCTCCTGTCTTCTCGACCATCAAGCTGAACGGCGTCGACCCGGTACTCGGACCGGAAATGAAGTCGACCGGAGAAGTGCTCGGACTTGGACGGACGTTTGAGGAAGCGGCCGGAAAAGCGTTTGCCTTCAAAGACAACCTGTACGGCGACTGGAAAAACGGTCAGCTTGTCATGATCTCCCTGGCGGATGCGGACAAGAAGGAAGAGATCGGCCAACTGATCGGGCAGCTTCAGGCAGATGGTGCTACTCTCGCAGCGACGGCGGGCACGGCCAGTTGGTTGGCAGCAGCCGGCGTTGCGGTCAAGCATGTCGTGGAAGATGAAGCAGCCTGGAACCAATTGCTGCAAAAAGAGCGGGCAGCCTTTGCGCTGGTCACCGCAACAAAAGGAAATCAACAGGGCAGAAGAGGGTTTGCCTTGCGCAGCCGGATGGTGCAGCAAGGAATCCCGCTGTTCTGTGCAACGGATACATTCTCGTTATATGTGAAGTCCATTATGATGAAAAGAGGTGGCTCTCATGCAGCCAGTGAAGATATTGGAACACTTTCAAAACTTGCCCCTGCAAAAGCATAAAGGAAAAGATTTTCTGCGTGTCGACGAATTTAACGGCGACGAACTGATGGAGTTGCTCCATCTCGCCGCTCACATCAAGCAACTGCAAAAGCTGGGACAGCCGTTCCAGCCTTTGCAGGGCAAGACGCTGGGAATGATTTTTGACAAGGCGTCGACGCGCACGCGCGTCTCCTTCGAAGTAGGGATGCACCAGCTCGGCGGGCTTGGCATGTTCATGAGCGGAAAAGAGCTGCAACTGGGCCGCGGAGAGCCGATCAGCGACACGGCAAAGGTGTTGTCCCGCTACGTGGACGCGATCATGATCCGCACGTTCTCCCACTCTTATGTGGAAGAGCTGGCCGAGCACGCCTCCATCCCGATCATCAACGGCCTGACCGACCTGTACCATCCATGTCAGGCTTTGGCTGACATGCTGACCATCTGGGAGCACAAAGGCAAGCTCAAAGGCGTCAAGCTCGCCTACGTGGGCGACGGGAACAACGTAGCCAACTCGCTCGTTCTCGCTGCCGTTTTGCTCGGCCTGGAAGTGCGTGTGGCGACGCCTGTCGGCTATGAGATGGATGCTGCCATCGTGGCAAAAGCTGTCGAGTACGCGAAAAAGAGCGGCGGAAAAATGATGGTGACGCATGATCCAAAAGAAGCAGTCGCGGGGGCCGACGCTGTTTACACAGATGTTTGGACCAGCATGGGCTTCGAGGAGGAAAACGAAGTGCGCCTGAAAGCATTCGCGAATTACCAGGTAAACGAGCAACTGGTGGCACAGGCAGACCGCAACTACCTTTTCCTGCACTGCCTGCCGGCGCATCGCGGCGAGGAAGTGACCGCAGGCGTCATCGACGGACCAAGCTCCGTCATTTTCGATCAGGCTGAAAATCGCTTGCATGCCCAGAAGGCGATTCTGGCAGCGCTGGTATGAACAAGGTTCTAGTCAAATAGAACTAACCGGAATTAAATCCAATAGACTATGAAACTGTGATTGCCGAATTTTGTCACTTATGTGTAAAATATAGCTAGGAAAGTCGCAAAGAAGTACAGACTGTATCTGGTCGCTTGGTCTGTATGGAGCCAGTAGCGAATCCGCCCTTCTCGCAACCAGTGCGAAAGGAAAGACGGTGCAGAGGCTGTACCTGGTCGCTTGGCCTCTGATTGAAAACCAGTAGCGAAGCCAGCTTTCTCCACTATGCGCGTAAGGAGGGGAAATCGAGATGAAAAAATGGTTCGCAGCGATCTTGATGGTGGTAGCGATTGTTGCTGCTACTTCTGCAAACTTCCATGTCGGATAATAAATTTTTCGAGGAAACACCGCTTGCTTGAGTGGTGTTTTTTCTTAAATCTTTGGAGGCAAGCGGCATGCTTTTGGATGTAATTTGTTTATCTTTTATTGTTGCTTTAATACGAGGGGGGAGAATAAAGGAATTTCCTAAGTTTAAGAAAGTTGTGTTGCTCGTCATTACGATTGTTCTCCAAGTTTGCGCTGCATTTTTTCCTACAGTGGGAGGCATTTTCGTTTCGATCGCGTATGTATTTATATTAGCGTTCCTGATATGTAACAGAGAGTTCGAAGACATGCGCATATTTTTGATCGGATGGTTTCTAAATGCTATTGCTATTTGGACAAACAATGGAAAAATGCCTATAGATTTGGAGCAAGCAAAAAAGTTACCATATGATTTAGAGCCTGTTATCAACGGAACGAATTTTAAGCACAGTGTCTTGACGGAAAGTTCGAATTTGCCATTTTTAACCGACGTAATTTACATGCCCTTGATTATTCCAAGGGTAATCAGTATTGGGGATATCTTTATTATGTTAGGAGCCTTTTTGCTAGTTCAGCGTTTGATGAATAAACCTATCTCGCTATTACAGCTTCATGAAGGTAAAAGATATGCGACAAAAAATTAATCTCTCTAATCTGATAAAGGGCATTGTAGTGCAGTTTGGCTTTGTTATAGCTGCAATCTGTATTTTTTACAGCTCAATATCGGAATGGGAGCCCAGAGAACATTGGGGAGTATTGTTTACCTATACTCTCCTCACTATCTTTTCCTGTTTTTCGCCTGTGCGAATTTCCAACACTATTTTGACAGTAAATAATGCTGTCATTTTTTCGGGGATCTTGTTATACGGTGTTTGGGTAGGGGTATGGACTGCGTTAATTGAATCGATTATCATTGCTTTTCTGGGAAGGATTCATCCTTTAAAAGCAGCTTTTAACATTGGGCAGCTACTAATGACGATTTGGGTAGTAGCTACTTTGAATGAGTGGATTAACAGTTTCGGTACAATCTCTCCCATCATATCGGATATATTTTTGGCAGTAGTTTACTGGTTTGTAAACCTTATGTTATGTGGATTGGGGATATCTTACTTCTATCAAAACAGTTGGATCCAAACAGTCAAGGCGATGGCCAAGGGGTTCACCTCTACTTATTTATTGCTTATGATTTTAGCAGGCGTAGGTGCCAGGCTGGTAGAGACTTACGGACCACTGACATTGATTCCGATGATGATTGCATTTTATACAATTAGCCATGTCTTTCATCATTACTACGAGAATCTTCAAAGGCTTCAACAAAAGGTTGAAGAGGTCAAATCTTTTAACCACAATTTTCTTACAGCCATGGCAGCCTCCATCGACGCCCGCGATCACTATACCAGCGGACATTCTCAACGGGTTGCTCACTGGGGAAAAGAAATTGCCAAAGAAATCGGATTGCCTGCGGATAAAGTGGAGGAAGTGTATGTTGGAGGCATCCTGCACGATATCGGCAAGATTGGCATCGCAGATGAGATTCTCAATAAAAAAGGAAAATTAACACCTGAGGAATACGATACGATTAAACAGCATACGGTGATAGGATACGAAATTATTTTGCAGGCAGGTATGTTTCATGAGCTTCTGCCTGCGATACGATCACACCATGAACGAATGGACGGCAGAGGATACCCTGATGGTTTGATGGGGGATGAGATCCCGCTCATTGCGAGAATTTTGGCCATATCCGATTCGTTCGATGCGATGGTGGCAGATCGGCCTTATCGAAAAGGGTTGCCGGTCGAGGAAGCCCTTCAGGAAATACGCAGAGGAGCAGGAACGCAGTTCGATCCGGAGCTGGCCAGCCATTTCGTTGCGATAGTGGAAAGACTGCCGCGAGAGGAACTGCAGTGCATTATTGGACAAGAATTAAATCCAAAAAAACAGTTACAGGAGGCAAACAGCTAGCTGCCTCTTGTAACTGTTTTTTGTTTGGACGCTTGCAAAGCAACGGCCAGATTTGGATAGCGGCCATTCAATTTTTGCATAAAAACGTTTCTATGCATGGGACGAGGTACTGGATTGCGCGTTCAATCAATGAAAACCCACTATGATCCTTCCGGGAAAAAGGCTTGCATAAAGGACAATACAGACGGAGAATCAACAGAATTTTGGCTGGCAAACAACGACGCGGAAGCGGTATTGCAAGATCAGCTAAGCCTTGCTACACGCCAAAACCAGCCCCCTTGCAATCAACACGACAACTCGGAAAAGCAAAAGCGCCAGAAGGGATACCGTCCTTTCCTCAGGAAAGCGCTTCCTGATTTTGTCTGCGAAAATATCGCGAATAAACAAGAAAAGTGGTTGTATTTTTATTAACTCGTTTGTATAATTACTCACATGAGAGATACTTCGAAACGGGGAGAGAGAATGATGGCAAAAGATAAAATTGTGTTGGCCTATTCTGGCGGTTTAGATACATCGGTAGCAATTAAATGGTTGCAAGACACCTACAATTTCGACGTAATCGCAGTTGCGCTCGATGTAGGCGAAGGGAAAGACCTGGATTTCGTCCAGAAAAAAGCGTTGCAAGTAGGCGCGCTCAAATCGATCGTCGTCGATGCCAAGGAAGCTTTTGCAGAAGAATTCGTTCTGCCAGCCCTGAAAGCAAACGCGATGTACGAAGGCAAATACCCGCTCGTATCGGCTTTGTCGCGTTACCTGATTTCCCGCGTGCTGGTTGAGATCGCGGAAAAAGAAGGCGCGGTAGCGGTAGCGCACGGTTGCACAGGAAAAGGAAACGACCAGGTGCGCTTCGACGTGTCCTTCACAGCGCTCAATCCGAACCTGAAAATCGTAGCGCCTGTTCGCGAATGGGGCTGGACTCGCGACGAAGAGATCGAGTATGCGAAAAAGAACAATATCCCGATCCCGATTGATCTGGACAACCCATACAGCATTGACCAAAACCTGTGGGGCAGAAGCTGCGAGTGCGGCGTTCTGGAAGATCCGTGGGCAGCGCCGCCAGAAGGCGCGTACGATCTGACGAAGTCGATTGCAGATGCGCCGGACGAAGCAGAAGAAATCGAAATCACGTTTGTCCAAGGCAAGCCGACTGCCCTGAACGGCGAAGAGCTGCCTTTGTCCGAGCTGATTTTGAAGCTGAACAAAATCGCTGGAAACCACGGCGTAGGCCGCATCGACCACGTGGAAAACCGCCTGGTGGGGATCAAATCCCGTGAAGTGTACGAGACGCCTGCTGCCACAACCCTGATTCTGGCGCACCGCGAGCTGGAATTTTTGACACAGCCTCGTGAGGTAGCTCAGTTCAAGCCGATCATCGAGCAAAAAATGTCCCAGGTGATCTACGAAGGCCTGTGGTACTCGCCAATTCGCAACGCGATTCAGGCGTTCATCGAAGAGACGCAAAAACACGTGACTGGCGTCGTGCGCGTGAAGCTGCACAAAGGCCATGCAATCGTAGTGGGCCGCAAGTCCGCATCTTCGCTCTACAGCCATGAGCTGGCGACTTACAACGCTGGCGACCAGTTCGACCATAAAGCAGCGCTCGGCTTCATCAAGCTGTGGGGCTTGCCAACAAAAGTGTACGCAGAAGTGAACGAAGGCGTACTGCATGAGAACAAAAACACCGCGATCAAGATTTTGGATGAAAAGGATGCGATCACGCAATGAAACTGTGGGGAGGACGCTTCACGAAGCCGACGAATCAGCTCGTAGAAGAATATACAGCTTCTATCTCTTTTGACCAGAAGATGTGGCGGCAGGACATCGTCGGCAGCCTGGCTCATGTTGCCATGCTGGGCAAGTGCGGCATCCTGCCGATGGAGGAAGTACGTCAAATCATCGCGGGCTTGAAAAAAGTCAAAGACAAAATCGAGCGCGGGCAAGCGGAGTTTTTGGTTGCTCACGAAGATGTTCATATGAATATCGAAAAAATGCTGATTGAAGAGATCGGTCCGGTGGGGGGCAAGCTTCACACCGGACGGAGCCGCAACGACCAGGTCGCACTCGATATGCACCTGTACTTGAGAGAAAAGCTGATGGAGATCATCCAGTTGGCCATGTATTTGCAGGAAGCGCTGCTTGAGCAGGCCAGTCAGCATCTCGATACGGTTATGCCTGGCTATACGCATCTGCAGCGTGCGCAGCCGGTTTTGTTCGGCTACCACCTGATGGCGTATGTCTCCATGCTGCAGCGCGATATCGAGCGGATGACAGAAACGTGGAAACGGGTGAATGTGCTGCCGCTTGGCGCTGGTGCGCTGGCGGGCACGACCTTCCCGATCGACCGGACGTTTGTCGCGGAGATGCTGCAATTCGACGGCATTTATCAAAACAGCATGGACGCGGTGAGCGATCGCGATTTCATCGTGGAGTTTTTGGCGGACGCTTCCTTGCTGATGACGCATTTGTCCCGTCTGTGTGAGGAACTGGTCATCTGGAGCAGCCAGGAGTTTTCTTTTGTAGAACTGGACGATGCGTTCTGCACAGGCTCCAGCATCATGCCGCAAAAGAAAAATCCGGACGTCGCCGAGCTGGTGCGCGGAAAAACGGGCCGTGTCTACGGCAACCTGTTCGGTCTTTTGACAGTGCTCAAAGGCTTGCCGCTCGCGTACAACAAGGACATGCAGGAAGACAAGGAAGGCATGTTCGATACGGTGGCGACGATCCACGGCGCTCTCGCTTTGCTGACGCCGATGATTAAGACGATGCAGGTGCGGACGGAGCGCATGCGCCAGGCTGTCACCAACGATTTTTCCAATGCGACCGATTTGGCGGACTACCTGGTGCGCAAAAACATGCCGTTCCGCCAGGCTCACGAGGTCGTCGGCAGAACTGTTCTGTACTGCATTGAGCAGCAAAAATATTTGCTGGATTTGACGCTGGAGGAGTTCCAAAGCTTCTCGGGAGTCATCGGGGCAGATGTGTACGACGCGCTGGCAGTGGAAACCGTCGTGAACGCCCGCAACGTGCTGGGCGGAACCGCGCGCAATCAGGTCGAAGCCCAAATTGCCTGGTATCAGGAAAAATGGAAAGAGACACAAGTCTGGGTCGATAAAAACAGCCAGAAAGTGATGATCGAGTCGCTGATTGATGTAGGATCGCCAGCGTAACCGATTAGACGGCAGAAAATGAGTACGGATAGGCATACCAGCCTGTCCGTTTTTTTTGTGCAAAAATTTTTTGGCGTGGCACGAGAGGCTTTCTTGGCGTTTAGCTCGGTTGGTCTGGGGCAATAATTGTGAAAAGGTCATAGGGTCGAAAGCGGGCAAAAAACACCATGCTAGAGAATTACAAAATCAGTCCCCGACAATTTATGATGCTGGTTACCCTTGTCACGATTGGCGATTCCGTGCTCGTCCTGCCCGCCATTGCGGCGGAGCTCGCCAAACAGGACGCCTGGATTTCGGTGACGGTCGGGCTGCTGATCGGACTGGGCAATGTTCTTTTGATGATCGCAGTAGGCAAGTGCTATCCGAATGAAAGCTTCTTTTCTTTTATAGATAACATGTTTGGGCGAGTGTTGGGCACGGTGATTACACTTTCCTTTGTTTGGTACACATTTTTTTCGGCTGCGGCACACGTCCTGGAGACAGGCGATTTTGTCGGGACGTATTTGTTGAATGACACGCCGAGCATAGCCATTCAACTGCTGCTCGTCAGTCTCATCATGTTCGGAGTGCGCCTGGGGCTGCAAACTGTCGCTGATTCCGCGCAAATTTACTTTTACGGGTTCTTTTGCTTTTTCGTGTTGCTGATGCTTTGTCTGATTCCCCAGGCAGACGTAGCCAGACTGCAGCCGGTGCTGGAAAATGGCTGGAAGCCTGTTTTGGCAGGCGCGATTCCGTCCATTGCTTTTCCGTTTTCGGAGCTGGTTATTTTTTTGGCGATTTTGCCGTACGTATCCCCGATTCAGAGGCGAATGCGGTATTTTTTGAAAGGCGCATTTTTAGGCGGGCTTGTGCTCGTACTCGTCATTTTAATGTGCATTCTCGTCCTGGGGGCAGACATGACAGCAAGACACGGGTACCCTTCGTATGTGCTCGCCAAGCAAATGAAGATCGGGCTGTTCATCCAACGGCTGGAAGCGATTTTGGCCGTAGTCTGGTTCATCGCTGTCAACGTCAAGATCATGATTTACAGCGTGTTTTTTCAACTGGGGCTGCGGCATGTGTTTCGGATTCGGGAAATGTCTGTACTGACCTTGCCGTACATGGTGATGCTGCTGGTGATGGCGAACATTTTCACGCCGAACATGGTCGTGTACGTGCACATCATCTCGCAGTACTGGCCGTTTTACGATTTTACCTACTCGATTGCCCTGTTGCTTTTGCTCCTGATCGTTCACAAGTTGAGAAGCAAGTATGGTGATCGGAAAAGAAGCCCATCCTAAAAAACGCCGCGACTCTCATGGGAAGAGTGCGGCGTTTTTGCTTTTACAACTTTTACAAAGCCATGCGCAAAATTTCGCGGACATCTTCTTTGGTCAATGTTTTGAACTGACCAATCGGACCAAACGGCGTCGCTTTTTCCGCCATTTCTTCCAAATACTCGTCTGTAATTTGGTAGTCCGCCAAACGGGTCGGCGCTCCGATGCGGGCAAAGAACGCTTCTGTCGCTGCAATGCCTTCCAACGCCACTTCCTCGTCGGTTTTGCCGGCGGGATCGACATTCCACACCTCCACGGCGAAGCGGACGAAGCGGGCGACGTTTTCGCGATAGACGTAGCGCATCCATTTCGGGAAGATGATCGCCAGGCCGCCGCCATGCGGAATGTCGTACACGGCGCTGACGGCGTGCTCGATGGAGTGGGTAGCCCAGTCGGTTGTCACGCCGACAGGCAGCGTGCCGTTGAGCGCCATCGTTCCGCAGTACAGGATGTTGGCGCGGGCATCGTAGTCGTGCGGGTTTTCCAGGACGCGCTCGGCGTTTTCAATGACGGTTTTCATGATCGACTCGGCGAAGCGCGTCTGGAGCGGAATCTCGGTTGTATGCGTGAAATACTGTTCGAAAACGTGCGACAAAATATCGCTGATTCCGTAGATCGTCTGATCGCGCGGGACGCTGAACGTATTTTCCGGATCGAGGATGGAGAAGGTCGGGAAGGTGGTGCCAGCCCCGTGCTTTTCTTTTGTTTCCCAGTTCGTAACGACGCTGCCTCTGTTCATTTCCGAGCCTGTTGCGGCCAGCGTCAGAACGGTGCCGAGCGGCAAGGCTTTTTCGGCCACTGCTTTGCGCGAGTAAAAATCCCACACATCCCCTTCGTAGGGGACGCCGACAGCTACTGCCTTGGCCGCGTCAATCACGCTTCCGCCGCCAACGGCGAGAATCCAGTCGACCCCTTCTGTCCGGCACAGATCAATCCCTTTTTTCACCGTGCTAAGACGAGGGTTCGGCTCGACGCCAGGCAACTCCAATACGCGGCAGCCCGCAGCTTGCAGAAGCGCTGTGACCTTGTCGTAAAGACCGGAGCGCTTGATGCTGCCGCCGCCGTACACAAGCAATACCGTGTTGCCGAGCTGCTTGGCTTTTTCCTCCAGTTGGGCCAACTGTCCCCGGCCGAAAATAAGTTGTGTCGGGTTGTAGTACACGAAGTTTTCCATCTTGCCAGCTCCTCTCATACTCATGCATACATTCATTGTAGCGGACTGCCCTGACCCGTGCCAGCGAGCGATGTGCTGCTGTAATTTTTTGGACATTTCATGTCGGATGGAAGAGAAACGAGGCGGTTTCGACAAGAAATGAGAGATTTAGTGGATACCATCCGCGAAACAGGGTGGTATAATAAATAAGATGGGTAACCTCGCTGTTTTTCAACAAGGTATGGCAACGGTTGCCCGAGGGAAGAGGGGTTTTGTCGATTTTGCCTGAAAAAGCAGCATTTCGGCGGAAAAACAAAAAATCAGGATCAAGAGAATATAGAAGGATCTGACAATGTAGGATGTGATTTGCTTGATCGAGATGTTTGATGTTTGGAAAACGTACCCGAATGGCACGAATGCTTTGAAGGGTATCAACATTCGGATTGAAAAAGGCGAATTTGTGTATGTGGTTGGGCCGAGCGGCGCGGGAAAATCCACGTTCATCAAGCTCATGTACCGCGAAGAGAAGCCGACCAAGGGCCAAATTTTTCTCGGCGGATTCAATGTCAGCCGGATCAAGGAACGGCAAATTCCGCTCGTTCGCCGCAGCATCGGGGTTGTCTTCCAGGATTTCAAACTGTTGCCGACACTCACTGTATTCGAAAATGTCGCATTTGCGATGGAGGTAATCGAGAGTAGCCCGAAGCAGATCAAGCCGCGCGTCATGGACGTGCTGGGATTGGTCAAATTGAAGCACAAGGCGAAAATGCTGCCAAACGAGCTGTCTGGTGGCGAGCAGCAACGGGTGGCACTCGCGCGGGCGCTGGTGAACAACCCGGGTATTATTATCGCGGACGAGCCGACGGGTAACCTCGACCCGGAGACGTCCTGGGAGATCATGAAGCTGTTTGAGGAAATCAACCAGCGCGGCACGACTGTCGTCATGGCGACGCACAACCGGGAGATTGTCAACACGATGAGAAAGCGGGTCATTGCCATCGAGGCAGGACAGATCGCCCGTGATGAGCAGAGAGGGGATTACGGTTATGAAGATTAGAACGCTGGGACGCCATGTCCGTGAAGGGGTCAAAAACCTCGGCCGGAACGGCTGGATGTCGTTCGCGTCGGTCAGTGCCGTTACGATCACCCTTTTCATTTTGGGCGTGTTCCTCATCTTGGCAATGAACGTCAACTACTTTGCCAAATCAGTCGAAAAACAAGTGGAAATCAGAGTCTTCATGGCGGACCTTACCCCCAAGGAAGACTTGCAAAAATTCGAACAGAGCGTGCGCAACATGCCGACGGTGGAGTCCGTCGAGTTCATTTCCAAGGACGAAGGCTTGAAGCAGTTCAAGGAAAGCATGGGCGACAAGGCGTACCTTTTTGACGGCTTGGAAAAGGGAAATCCGCTTCCCGATTCTTTTGTGGTCAAGACGAAGCTGCCGCAAGATACGCCGGCAGTCGCCAATCAAATCAAGCAAATGAAATCGGTCAGAAGCTTGAACTACGGGGAGGGGACGGTTGAAAAGCTGTTCGCTGCCACTGACACTGTGCGAAACGTCGGGATCGGCTTCATCGTCGGCCTGGGCTTTACCGCCATGTTTTTGATTGCCAACACGATCAAGCTGACGATTGTCGCGAGACGCCGAGAGATCGAGATCATGAAGCTGGTTGGCGCGACAAACTGGTTTATCCGCTGGCCGTTTTTTGTAGAAGGACTGCTGATGGGAGTGTCCGGGGCGCTGATCCCGATCATCATGCTGACAGTTGGCTACTACTACCTGCTGGATGCTATCAATACCAGCTTCGAAGCTTCCCAACTGTTCAAACTGTTGCCATTGTACCCATTGGTATATCAGGTAGCCCTCGCTTTGCTGGCGATTGGCGCGTTTATCGGAATCTGGGGAAGCTTGGTGTCTGTGCGCCGCTTCTTGCGAGTTTAACATTGGAAAACGTGGGAGGAGTATCATGAGAAAGAGGATCCTATACACACTCTTAATCACCGGCCTCTTGGCTGGTTCTGCGATCCCGACTAACGTGAGCTGGGCAGCCAGCAAAGCATCTTTGGACAAGATCAATCGCGAGTTGAAGGAAATACAGCAAAAGAAGAAACAACAGCAGCAACAATTGAAGCAAACCGAGCAGCAGATCAGTGTCGTGCAAAAGGAACAGCAAGATTTGCAGACGCAACTGATGACGATCGACCTGCGCCGCAACGAGGCGCAAAACAAGCTGGACAAGCTCGAAAAGCAAATGAATGAAACAAAGGAAAAAGCTGCCGAGGCGCAAGATCAACTGGACGAGGCGAAGGATCGGGTAGCGAAGCGGGAAACGCTGCTGAAAACCCGGGTAAAATCCATGTATGAACGGGGAAATGTCTCGTACCTGGACGTGCTGCTCGGATCGTCCGACTTTGGCGATTTTCTGACCCGCATGGAGGGTTTGCAGTTGATCCTTGAGCAGGATACGCGTATCCTAGAAGACAATATTCGCGACAAAGAAACGATCGAGACGAAGAAGAAAGAAATCGAGCATCAACTGACCGTTTACGCGGGAATGCTCGACGAGGCGGAAGCGCTCAAGGCTGAACTGGACAAGCAGTACAAGCAAAGTCTCGTGGTCAAGGCCGAACTGAAGAAAAAAGAGGCCGCACTGGAAGAAGACCTGGAGCAGTACGGACAGCAACTGATCGAAATCACACGTCAGGAAGCCGCCAAATATGCGGAGCGTGTGCGCGCGATGAGCGCGTCCAGCACAGGGTACAAGGGCGGCAAGCTCGGTTTGCCGATCGCGGACGGACAGTTTCGCTTCAGTTCAGGCTTCGGTGTGCGTAAAGACCCGTTTACAGGCCGTTCTGCTGGGCATAATGGTGTAGACATGGCAGCACACAAAGGAACGCCGATCTTGGCTGCGGCTGACGGGGTCGTCATTTTCGCAGGGTATTCCAACGGCTTCGGGAATACGGTAATGATTAAACACAGTGCGGAGATCACCACGCTCTACGGACACATTCGCGAGGGTGGCATCAAGGTTTCTGTGGGACAATCCGTATCGAGAGGCCAAAAAATCGCCGAAGTAGGCTCTACTGGCCGCTCTACCGGAAATCACCTTCATTTTACCGTCTACAAAAACGACGTTGCCGTCAACCCTATGCCGTACCTGAAATAGTCAAGCAACGGGCAGCCAGACAAATATTGCTAACGGCAAATGCATACACTAGCAGCATATCTTTTTGCCGGTAGCACAAAGGATGGTGACGTGAGTAGTGAGATGGAAAGGACGTACCGTATTAGCGCTTGTGCTCATCTCGATGGTGGCCAGCAGCTTTTTGACCATAGCGATGATGAAGACATCAGCCAGCGCGAACGCAACTCAGAATGGGGCGCTGACTGCGTCCACAGGCGCGGTGTTTTCGGGAGGCTCGGAATATCCCCAGGAGTTCAAGAAGCTGTATGAAGCGTTTACAGCGATTAAAAAAGACTACATTCAAACGGTTACGAATGAACAGTTGGTAGAAGGCGCAATCGGCGGGATGGTCGGAGCTTTGGAAGATCCGTACAGCGATTACATGGACCCGAAATCAGCCGAAGAGTTTACCTCGACGCTGCATTCGACTTTCCAGGGAATCGGCACAGAGGTCACGATGCAAAACGGACGGGTTACCGTCGTCTCGCCGTTCAAAGGTTCTCCGGCCGAGCGTGCGGGTCTTAGACCGAACGACCAGATTTTGAGCGTCAACGGAGAATCGCTGGAAGGCTTGGATCTGCATCAGGCCGTGACCAAAATTCGCGGGCCAAAAGGAACGAAAGCCGTTCTGAAGGTCGTGCGCGCAGGAGTGGCAGAGCCGCTCAACATCGTGTGCATTCGTGACGATATTCCAATCGAAACGGTGAATAGCCAAATTATCGAGAAAAACGGCGTAAAGGTCGGCGTGATCGGCATTACCCAGTTCTCGACGGAAACAGCCAAGCACTTCAAGGAGCAGCTTGCTTCCCTGGAGAAAACGGGAATCGGCGGCCTCGTCATCGACGTGCGCGGCAATCCGGGCGGCTATTTGCTGGCTGTCAAAGAAATCGGAGAAGTGCTCGTGCCGAAAAAAGGCGTCATCGTCGCCATTGAGTACGGTGCTGGCGGGCAGCAAAAAGAAGAGTACCGCTCGACAACGGATGCTGCCAAACCGTATCCGATTGCGGTCCTGATTAACGGCGGAAGTGCCAGTGCCTCGGAAATTTTGGCCGGGGCGATGCGCGACAGCGGCAACTACAAGCTGGTCGGCGAAAAGAGCTTCGGAAAAGGCACTGTCCAAAGCACGATGGAAATGACGGACAAGAGCCAGCTCAAGCTGACCATCGCCAAATGGGTCACCCCAAGCGGCGAATGGATTCACAAAAAAGGAATCGAGCCGGACTTCAAGGTCGCGCAGCCTGATTATTTCAATGCGACGCAGTTGCCAGCCGACAAGGAGCTGGCCCGCGACATGGCAGGCGCTGACGTGAAGAACCTGCAACTGATCCTGACCGGACTGAAATTGTCGCCAGGCCGCGATGACGGCTACTTTGACGAAAAGACCGAACAGGCGATCAAGCAGTTCCAGACGGCGAAAAAGCTGCCTGTAACCGGAAAAGTGGACGCGGCGACCCGCAGTCAGCTCGAAGAAAGCTTGCGCGAAACGATGCGCAAGCCTGAGAACGATCTGCAATTGCAGAAGGCGCTGGATGTCGTTACCGGCAAATAGGAAAAATAATCAAGAACAGGGAAGCAGGGAAATTCCGCTTTTCCGTAGAAATGATAACCACGGCAAATCACATGTCGTGGTTTTCTTTTTTTCCATTTGAGGTGAGGCAATTGGCGATTCAGGCAGATATGCTTTCCATTGCATATGGCTTTGCCGCATTTTTTCTCAATCCCGTTTTTTACCTCTTTCTCGGCTTCATTTACTTGCACTATCGCAGACAGATGAAGCTGGAAAGGCAGCTCTTTGCCGCACGCATGCAGTCTCCGCTCCTTTCGACAATCCGCGCAGTAGGGATGGGCGTGGCAGGGGGATTGTGCATCTCTCTTCTCGCCGCAGGACTGGGAGTCGTCGTGCAGGCGCAGGATTTGTGGATTTTATGGGCATTGGCCCTTCTTTTGGCGCTGGTTCGCTTGCGTTTTCTCTGCTTTGCTTATGCGGCGGGTCTGCTGACGGTTTTCCATGTAATTGCCCAACTGTTTCCGGGTTTGCAGGACGTTCCTGGTCTGGGCAGTGTGTGGACAATGCTGCTGCAGGCGAAGCCGATTCCGCTCCTTGCCCTGGTAGCCATCATGCACTTGATCGAAGCGATGCTCGTCCGCTGGAACGGGGGCAGGGACGCTTCTCCGCTGTTTGTCGAAGGACAGCGCGGACGAATCGTCGGGGCTTACTTGTTGCATTCTTTTTGGCTGACTCCGCTTGCCCTGTTCGTCCAGGTGGAGCCGGGGACGATCAGTGGCGCGCTTTATCCGGGTTGGCCGTTTTTTTCAGGCGAGCTTGCTTCCTTCGGACTGATGCTGCTGCCGACGGTTACGGGTTTTTCGGATATGACCCAGACGATGACACCATTGGAAAAGGTCAAGCAAATTTCCAAAAACCTTACCTGGTACGCAGTCGGGCTTTTGGCGCTTTGCGCCCTGTCCGTCTTGTTTGCCCCGCTCGTTTTGCTCGCTGCCCTGTTTGCGTTGTTCGGGCATGAAGCGTTGTTTTTCTGGAGCCAGTGGAAAGAAAGGAAGCGTTCTCCTTACTACATCCAGTCTTCACGCGGCATCAAGGTCATGGGAGTCATCCCGGGCACGCGGGCAGAGGAGATCGGGATTGTGACAGGAGAAATCATCGTGAAGGTCAACGGCATTCCGGTGCGGGACAAGGAAGACTTGTACCCGGCGTTGCAGGCCAATCCGGCTTTTTGCAAAATGGAAGTGCTCACGCGCGAAGGCGAGATGAAGTTTGTGCAGTGCGCTGTCTACGCGGGCAATCACCATCAGTTGGGAATCATCGTGGTGCCGGACGCAACGACTCGCGTATTTGTCGATTTGAAACGATCCAGCGTCGTCGAGCTTATCAAGCAGAAGCTGGAAAAACTGAATGTCGGAGCTTGATGTATCGAACGAGAGAAGGGGAGAAGGTATGCGCCAACGGTTGCGTGCCTTCTTTTTTTTGGATAGACAGGTTCGATAAAAACATTTTTCTGAAAAGCTCGTCTGTTCGTAAAACTTACGCCTGGCTGGCGCGTCTACCTTTACGAGGAAATGAAGGGAGTGAGTCATTTGTCCGATCTGAAAAAAACGGTCTTGTGCGTTTTGACTGGGGCGTTAACGGCGACAAGCATAATGGTTGCGCCATTTGCCGGAGCAAGCGCAGAAAAATCGGCCAGTTCTGTACTCGCAGCGAATGCCGAGAGCGCAGTCCCTGCACCTGTTGCCAAAGGGGTGCAAAAATTGGTTCGGCTGTTGCCGGAACTGTCTTCGCGCAAGGTCGTTTACGGTGGCGATGTGGATGGACCAGGTGTCAGCGGCGTAAAAGTGTCTTTTGTGCGGGCGGCCACCGGAACAGCTCAGGGGGAGGACAGCGCGATTTTTGACCGAGCCACAGGGAATTTGCTCCAGTTGGACCTCGTTCCCGCCAAAATGGCAAAGCCAGCATTTCCGACTGACCAGCAAGCGAAAACGCGAGCGCAGACTTTCCTGACAGGCTTGCTTGCTGGAAATACGTATCAGGCGAGAGAAGTGAAGAAGGAAGAAGGCAAGCTGACGGTCAGAATGGTTCGCAAAGTGAACAATGTGGTGTTCGACGATGCGTATGACAGCTTTGTCAGCTTCGACGCCGCGGGGCGGCTTGTCGGGTTGCGGATGTTTGACGGGCGATTGTATGAAACCGTGAATCTGGCGGTACTCCCTTCGCCGCAGCGCGTCATTTCCGCAGCGCAAGCAGTGGGCAAGTGGAAGGGACAACGCCCGCTGGAGCTGGTGTACTTGCTGCCGGAGCAGGAGCAAAACAATCAGACGGCAGCGCGTCTCGCCTATATTGTCAAGGATGGAGTCATTTCGCAGGAGCATACCGGCAGTGCCTTGGACGCGTTCAGCGGAAAAAGGCTGGCAGCACCAGTCCAGCAGGCACAAATTTTGAACGTGACCGGGACAGGGGAAAAGTGGAGCGCGCAGACCGAGAACGAGGCCCGCAATTTGCTGCGCATGCTGTTCAAGCTCGAATCCGCTAATTTGCCGCTTGCCGTATTGGACGAGAAGTACGATGACGGCCAGGAGCGCCGTTTCTTTATTTGGGGTTACTTCCCGGAGAGTGTCGCCGATGCGGACAAGAAATACCACATCGGAAGTTTTCCGGTAGGGATCAGCCAGGCCCAAAAGCACCATATTATGCTCGAAACCGATGCCAAGACAGGGCGGCTGATTCGTTTTGTCTACAAGCAGGCAGATGAGCAGTGGTCCACCGCCAAAACAGACAAGAGCCGGGATCGCAAAGGGGCGGAAGCGTTGTTGCGAAGACTCGTGCCTTCCGGAAGCAACCAGTTGAGGCTTGCCGATGTCGGCACCGACAAATATACGACGCTGGTGGCCGACCCGCTTATCGGCGGCGTTCCTGTCTACCGGATCGGGCAGATGAAAGAAGAAGGGATGTACACGATTACCGCAAATGCGTGGACGGGCAAGGTCGAGGAAGTTATCGTACAGCGCCCGGACAACATGGTCTTCCCCGCTCGCGCCAAGGCGATCAATGAACAGGGAGCGATGGAGCGATTGCTGCAAGCCATGCCGCTTGAACTGACCTACATTCACCAAAAGGATCGGCAAACAGGCGCGATGAGCTGGAAGCTTGGCTATGACCTGTCCTTCCGCCAGACCCGCTCGCACTGTTTTTGCGGGGGCGATGTGAAGATAGATACGACGTTGTATGTCGATGCGCTTACGGGACAGACGGTCGTAAAAGAATAGGGACAAGTAAAAAGAAAAAGCCGCACGCTCCAGAGAGAGCAAGTGCGGCTTTTTCGCATAGAAAGGACTAGGCGCTCGCTTCAAACCCGGTGATTTGATTCAGCGCAATTTTTTTGTCATCGGTCAAGACGAACTCCACGACGCCGTTTTTCATGCTGACGGCTTTAATGACACCGTTCAGGCTGTTGTCCGTGGTCGAGCCGTCTGTATTGGTTTGCTTTTCCGTATAGGTGATGTTGAAGCCGATCATTTGGGCGTACTGCAGCGAATTGCTCATGACGCTGCTGTCCGGCCTGACGCTCATGCCCACGACCTGATCGAGCTTGACGGTCATGCCGTTATCGAGCGTAAACTGCGTGGCGCCGTCTTTCATGGAGAAGCCTGTGACGACTGCGTTGGCGATTTCATCTACTTTGGTGATGTCGTCTGTGGTCGCCGGATTGCCGTCTTTGTCTACTTCCTTGGTCGTCTTGTACGAGATTTCCTTGCCGATCATGTTCATGAACTTCACGCTGCTATCCAGCGCATTTCCGGTCATGCCCTGCGATTCCAGACCTTTGATGTCCGCGAGCGGAATCGGGGTAGACTCTCCGGCGATGCGGAAGTAAATCTTGCCGCTGTCCATGTAAACGGCTTCGAGCACGCCTTCCTTCGTCTCTGTCGCAGTTTCTCCCGTCACCTCGTCTTTGGTCGTGAGGGAGTAGGTGGCGGTGCGCCCGATCAGCGACTCGTACTTTTCCAGCGTCAGCATGCTGTTGTTCGATTGCTCCATCAGCGTCGCCATCTTGGTGATTTTTTCCACCATGGTCATCATGCTCGTTTGCTGGATGAACTGGGAGTTGTCCATCGGGGACATCGGGTCCTGATGCTTCAACTGTTCCAGCAGCAGCTTCATGAAGGCGTTGTTGTCAAGCTCTGTGGTGAACTCCTTTTTACCTTGATAGCTCATATGTGGTTGAATATAAGGATTATTTTTAACGGTGGTTCCGATATCTGACATGTCGATCCTCCCTGAAGGTGGCGAGTCTAACCGTACGTGCTTGTACACTACTACTTATTATCGGTATAATGTGTCGAAGGATGAAGACAAACATTTGTTCGAATTTCGGCTTATCATAGCCGGAATTGTGTTATAATGGAAATAGAAACAGTTATGCAACGAGGAGATGAACGAGGGAATGGACCGTTTTGAATTGGTATCGGAGTATCAACCGTCCGGTGACCAGCCGACCGCGATCGCCGAACTGGTAGCGGGGCTTCAGGCAGGCAAGCGGCACCAGACGTTGCTCGGGGCCACTGGTACGGGAAAAACCTATACGGCCGCCCAGGTGATTGCCCAGGTGAACAAGCCGACACTGGTGATGGCGCACAACAAGACATTGGCTGCCCAGCTATGCGCAGAGTTCAAGGAGTTTTTCCCGAATAACGCGGTGGAATACTTCGTCAGCTACTATGACTACTACCAGCCGGAAGCGTACATTCCCCAATCGGATACGTTTATTGAAAAAGACTCCAGCATCAACGACGAGATTGACAAGCTGCGTCACTCGGCGACCAGTGCCCTGTTTGAGCGGCGCGACGTCATTATTGTGGCGTCGGTATCGTGCATCTACGGCTTGGGTTCGCCGGAAGAATACAAGGAGCTGCTGCTGTCGCTGCGCGTCGGCATGGAAAAAGGACGAGACGAGATTTTGCATCGGCTGGTCGACATCCAGTACACGCGCAACGACATCAACTTTACGCGGGGGACCTTCCGGGTGCGCGGAGACGTCGTGGAGATTTTTCCGGCGTCACAGAGCGAGCAGGCGATTCGCGTGGAGTTTTTCGGAGACGAAATTGAGCGGATCACCTCCATTGACGTGCTGACCGGAGAGATTTTAGGGCAGCGCGACCACGTAGCGATTTTCCCTGCGTCCCACTATGTCACCCGCGAAGAAAAAATGAAGCTGGCCGTCCAAAGCATCGAGGCGGAGCTGGAAGAGCGGCTGGCAGAGCTGCGCGCAGCCGGGAAGCTGCTGGAAGCGCAGCGGCTGGAGCAGCGGACGCGCTACGATATTGAGATGATGCTGGAGATGGGCTTTTGCTCCGGGATCGAAAACTACTCGCGCCATCTGACGGGGCTTCCGGCAGGGCACGCTCCGTACACGCTGATGGATTACTTTCCAGAGGACTACCTGCTGTTGATTGACGAGTCGCACATGACCTTGCCGCAGGTGCGGGGGATGTACAACGGCGACCAGGCGCGCAAGAACGTACTGGTCGAGCATGGATTCCGCCTGCCGTCTGCGAAGGATAACCGCCCGCTGCGATTCGAGGAGTTTGAGCAAAAAATCAACCAGGCGATATACATCTCGGCAACGCCCGGCCCGTATGAGCTGGAGCACTGCCCGGAACTGGTGCAGCAGGTCATTCGCCCGACAGGACTGGTCGATCCGACGATCTCGGTGCGCCCGATCAAAGGGCAAATTGACGATCTCATCGGGGAAATCCAGGCTACGATTGCCAAAAACGAACGCGTCCTCGTCACGACATTGACGAAAAAAATGTCGGAGGACCTGACCGATTACTTGAAAGAGATCGGGATCAAGGTCCGCTACTTGCACTCCGACATCAAGACGATCGAGCGGATGCAGATTTTGCGTTCCTTGCGATTGGGCGAATTTGACGTGCTGATCGGGATCAACCTGTTGCGGGAAGGTCTGGACTTGCCCGAGGTTTCGCTTGTCGCTATTTTGGACGCCGACAAGGAAGGCTTCCTGCGCAACGAGCGCTCCCTGATCCAGACGATCGGGCGGGCAGCCCGGAACGCCGAAGGGCGCGTGATTATGTACGCGGACAAGATGACGGACTCGATGAACTCGGCGATTCGCGAGACGGAGCGCCGCCGCGCCATCCAGCTCGCCTACAACGAGAAGCACGGCATCACCCCGCAGACGGTGAAAAAAGCTGTGCGCGAAGTGATTGAGGCGACAAAGGTGGCCGAGGAAAAAGCGGACTATTTGCCACACGCCGATTTCAAGAAGATGCCGAAGAAAGATCGACTGGCTGTCATCGAACGCATGGAAGAAGAAATGAAGGAAGCGGCGCGCAACCTCATGTTCGAGCGTGCGGCCGAACTGCGTGATTTGATTCTGGAGCTGAAGGCGGAACTCTAAGGAGAGGTTTTTTCATGCCATTGGAACATATTGTCGTCAAGGGCGCGCGTGCCCACAATCTGAAAAACATTGATGTAGTGATTCCGAGGGACAAATTCGTCGTATTGACGGGTTTGTCCGGCTCGGGAAAGTCTTCCCTTGCTTTTGACACGATTTACGCAGAGGGACAGCGGCGCTACGTGGAGTCTCTCTCTGCCTATGCCCGCCAGTTCCTCGGGCAGATGGACAAGCCGGATGTGGATTCGATTGAAGGGCTGTCGCCCGCTATTTCCATCGACCAGAAGACGACGAGCCGCAACCCGCGCTCCACAGTCGGCACGGTGACGGAAATCTACGACTATTTGCGTCTTTTGTATGCGCGTGTGGGCAGAGCGATCTGTCCAGAGCACGGCATCGAAATTCAGTCCCAGACGATCGAGCAGATGGTAGATCGCCTGATGGAGTACCCGGAGCGCACGAGAATGCAAATCCTCGCGCCCATGGTACAGGGACGCAAGGGAGAGCACGTCAAGCTGCTGGAGGACATTCGCAAGCAGGGCTTCGTGCGCGTGCGTGTGAACGGCGAAATTACCGATTTGTCCGAGGACATCAAGCTGGAAAAAAACAAAAAGCACAACATCGAAGTCGTGGTGGATCGCGTCGTCGTGAAGCCGGATGTGCAGTCGCGTCTCGCGGACTCTTTGGAGACGGCTTTGCGCCTCGCGGACGGCAAGGTGATCGTCGACGTGATGGAGCAGGAGGAGCTGTTGTTCAGCGAGAAGCACGCCTGCCCGATTTGCGGATTTTCCATCGGCGAGCTGGAGCCGCGAATTTTCTCTTTCAACAGTCCGTTTGGCGCGTGTCCGGAGTGCGACGGTTTGGGCGTAAAGCTGGAGGTAGACCCGGACATGGTCGTTCCGGATGCGACCAAGACGTTGCATGACGGCGCGATTGGCGCCTGGGAGCCGAAGTCGTCGACTTACTATCAGCAGTTGCTGGAATCGGCTTGCCGCCACTTTAACATTCGCATGGACATTCCATACGAGGAGCTGCCCTCGGAGCAAGTGCAGATTTTGATGTACGGCAGCGAAGGGGAGAAAATCCAGTTCCGCTATGAAAATGAGTTCGGGCAAGTCAGGGAAGCGGTTGTGCCGTTTGAAGGCGTCATTCCGAATCTGCAACGCCGTCATCTGGAAACCAGCTCGGACTACATTCGCGAGCAAATCGAAGGCTTCATGAGCCAAAAACCTTGCCCTGTCTGCAAAGGGCACCGTTTGCGTCAGGAGAGCCTCGCTGTGAAGGTTGGAGAGCGCAGCATTTCCGAGCTGACGACGCTGTCGATTCTCGATGCACACCAGTTCATTAATGAACTGGAGTTGACCGAGCGGGAAGCGAAGATTGCCAACCTGATCGTGAAGGAAATCAAGGCACGGCTCAACTTTTTGATCGACGTCGGGCTGGATTACTTGACTCTGAGCCGGGCGGCCGGGACATTGTCCGGGGGCGAGGCGCAGCGGATCAGGCTGGCTACCCAGATCGGCTCCAGCCTGATGGGCGTCCTCTACATCCTCGACGAGCCGAGCATCGGTCTGCACCAGCGGGATAACGCCCGCCTGATTAAGACCCTGGAGCATATGACCAAGCTGGGGAACACGCTGATCGTCGTCGAGCATGACGAAGATACGATGATGGCTTGCGACTACATTATCGACATCGGGCCTGGTGCGGGTATTCACGGTGGCCAGGTAGTGTCTGCGGGCACGCCGGAAGAAGTGATGAAGGATGAAAACTCGCTCACAGGCGCCTATTTGAGCGGTCGCAAGTTCATTCCGGTCCCGCTGGAGCGCAGAAAGCCTACAGACAAATGGATCAAAATCGAGGGCGCGAAGGAAAACAACCTGAAAAACGTCACAGCGAAAATTCCGCTGGGATTGTTCGTCGCTGTGACAGGTGTATCAGGCTCCGGGAAAAGTACGCTCATCAACGAGATTTTGCAAAAGGCGCTGTCGCGCGATCTGAACGGCGCCAAAGTAAAGCCGGGCGAACACCGCCGCATCGTGGGACTGGAGCATCTGGACAAAGTCATTGATATCGACCAATCCCCAATTGGCCGGACGCCGCGCTCCAATCCGGCGACGTACACAGGCGTCTTTGACGACATTCGCGATCTGTTTGCCTCGACGAACGAAGCGAAGGTGCGCGGTTACAAAAAAGGTCGCTTCAGCTTCAACGTCAAAGGCGGGCGCTGTGAGGCGTGCAGCGGCGACGGGATTATCAAAATCGAGATGCACTTTTTGCCGGACGTGTACGTGCCTTGCGAGGTGTGCCACGGCAAGCGCTACAACCGGGAGACGCTCGATGTAAAATACAAGGGCAAGAGCATCGCTGACGTGCTGGAAATGACGATTGAGGATGCGGTGGAGTTTTTCCGCAATCTGCCGAAGATCGAGCGCAAGCTGCAAACGATTGTGGACGTCGGCCTTGGCTACATGAAGCTGGGACAGCCTGCAACGACTCTCTCCGGCGGGGAAGCGCAGCGCGTCAAGCTGGCCTCCGAGCTGTATCGCCGCAGCACAGGGCGCACGCTGTACATTTTGGATGAGCCGACAACAGGCTTGCATACGGATGACATCGACCGTCTGCTCAAGGTGTTGCAGCGCCTGGTGGAAAACGGCGACACAGTACTCGTCATCGAGCACAATCTGGATGTCATCAAAACGGTCGATTACATCGTCGATTTGGGGCCAGAAGGCGGTACCCGCGGCGGACAGATTGTCGGCACAGGTACGCCGGAAGAAGTGGCGCAATTGGAAGGCTCGTACACGGGAACGTACTTGAAGCCGATTTTGGAAAGAGATAGAGCGAGAACCATGGCCAAGCTGGAACAGTTGGTATCGAAGTAAACAAAGATGGCCTCCCTGGCAAAAGCAGGGGGGCGTCTTTTTCTGTCCAAAACAAGCCGGGCAAGAAAAAGGGAACCGCTAAAAGCGTGGCGAGGCTGCGCCATGCCATGCTCATGCTGGCAAGAGACGGGGGAGAAGAACATGGAATACGTGGCAAAAGCGCTGGCGGCCCTCCCCACCGATCTGGTGGAGGAAGCGAAAAGATGCTTTGACGGACAAGACTCTGCACACGATTGGCAGCATAATTTGCGCGTGCTGGCGATGTGCGAGCGGATCGGCGGCGAGGAAGGGGCGGACATGCAGGTGCTGCGCCTCGCTGCTTTGCTGCACGATGTCGGGAGAGCGGAGGAGCGGCAGACCGGGGAGTGTCACGCGGAAATCAGCGCGCGAATGGCAGGAAAATGGCTGCGGGAGCGCGGCATGGAAGAAGAACTGATCGCGCGGGTACAGTCCGTGATCCTCGCCCATCGCTTTCGCAAGGAGCGTCCGCCTGTAAGCCTGGAAGAAAAAATCTTGTTCGATGCGGACAAGCTCGATTCGATTGGCGCTATTGGAGTTGCCAGAGTTTTTGCTTATACTGGGGTTATTGGAGGGCCTATCCAATCCGACGACCCGCAGCAGCATACTCCGTTCAAGGAGTACGACTGGAAGCTGCAGCGCATCAAAGACAGGCTGTTCACCAAGACGGCCCAAGCGATTGCGCAGGAACGGCACGCGTTCATGGTCCGCTTTTT
Source organism: Brevibacillus sp. FW306-2-1A-C05A (assembly GCF_058781555.1). Taxonomy (NCBI): domain Bacteria; kingdom Bacillati; phylum Bacillota; class Bacilli; order Caryophanales; family Paenibacillaceae; genus Brevibacillus; species Brevibacillus sp. FW306-2-1A-C05A. The sequence continues at coordinate 12,104 of NZ_JBYSWV010000021.1, read as the reverse complement.
TGCGCAGTGGGAGCGGGAAGTGAAAGGACTCCAGTAGACGCTGGGGAAACTGGCGGAAGGAGGAATGAGGATGATCCGCTGGATAATCAAAATGCTCCTGAACGGAGCTGCCTTGCTTTTCATTAGCAAATGGTTTGCGTCCATTTATGTTGCGAATTTCACCGTGGCATTGTGGGCCATTCTGATTTTGGGTGTCGTGAACACGTTGATTCGTCCGGTGCTGATGTTTTTTACTTTGCCGCTGACGATCCTGACGTTGGGGCTTTTCTGGTTTGTCATCAACGCTGTGACGTTTGCCCTGACAGCCTACTTCATTGACGGATTCGAAGTGGGACCGTGGCCGGACAATATCGGCATCGTCATCGTGGCTGCCGCGCTGATGAGTATTTTTGGCTGGTTGATCGAAATGGTTGTCGGCATGAAAAAAGAGAAAAGGTAGAAAGCATCAAAAAAAACCCGCGGACTCTTTCGGGAGAGTTCGCGGGTTTGCTATTGTGGCGGGATTATGCTTGATTGTTAGATTTCTCTTCGTTTCGCATGTGAGGCGGGAGTGGTTCGTACAAGAAACCGACTTTCATAACACCTGCGACGCTCAAAACAGACAGGGCGCCAAAGAAACTGCAAACAGTGGAAAGCACTTTCTTCATGGGTATCATCCTCTCGAAAATGTTTTTTCTAGGAAAGATACAAAGCGAAACGAAACAGGCATGAGAAGCAGAGACTGATAGATAATTGCTAGTATGTAAGTCATAGGTAGCTTATAGGAATATCTTACCAAGAAAAGTGAGAGAATGCAACCAATAACTATCAGTAGAATAGCGATTTTTCGATGCTTTTTCTGGACAGTTGGGTTGTCTGGCATGTATGTATGTTTAGCTGGAGCGTATGTATAATTGATAAATGTTCCTGCCCCTGCAACGAGAAGGATGAGGAGCGGCATGACAGCAACAGAAGCCAGAGAAACATACTTGATAATAGCACCGCCAATAAGTAAGAGCAGGAGTGTCGCTACTAGACAGGACCATGGATTTTTAAAATGAACGCCGCCCGTGAAAAAACGGAGTAGAAAAAAGAAACAAAGGAGAGGGAAGACTTCTCCTAATAAGTTGAATACCGCAGAAACGAGTACGATGAAGAAAAGATTGATGACATTTAGCAAAAAGAGTTCAATTCCATGCGCCAATTGTCCCACGGTGTATGGCGAATCTTCTGTCTTAATCGACCGGGCAATTTTTCCTGACAATTTTTCTGTCCAGGTCATTCGGTTGCCTCCCTGCTAGCGGTTTGCAAAAGAAATGCAAAAACTGGTGATACCATCGGCAGATTTGACTTGAATGTTGCCGTTGTAGCGTTCCGCCACGTTTTTGACGATGGCTAGTCCAAGTCCGCCTTCTCCATTTTTCTTCGTGGTATAGCCCATTTGGAAGATTTCCTGAAGTTGACATTCCGGGATTGTCGGACCGCTATTTTCGATATACAGGAAGTGCTCGTTTTCTGTTTGTCCCCATTCAAGGCGTATGTAGCGATTTTCCTCCAGTTCGTAAGAGGTTGCACGTATGGCGTTGTCCAGCAGATTGCCCAAGATTTTGATTAAATCATATGTTTTGTAGTGCGAGAACTGGCTGATCTCCTTGATTTCCAACGTGAGCGAGATACGCTCAGCCAGACAAACTACCATTTTGGATTGCAGCAAGGAAGCAACGGCAGGATTTTTGATACGCTCCAATACTTGCGAACTGGAATCAGCGGATCTTTCAATCAGGACCGTTTCCTTTAACAGTTGCTCTACGTATTCTTTGGCGTGGCTATGCAGTTCTTTTTTCAAGAATCCATTGATTGCTGTGTAATGGTTCAAAGAATCGTGCTTGATGGAGCGAACGGCGGTAAAGAGATCCTGAATGCTGTTCAAATAAGGCGTTCCGGTTTCTTCTTCTACACGATTGATCGTCAAATTAAGATAAATCCGGAACAAAACCACAATCACGATGAACAAAGCCAAAATGGCTAACTGAAAGAACATTTGAAACTGCGGAGTATACAGCGCAAGAATGGCCGAGTTGTTCTCTCTCAGAAAAAACGACGTGTTCATAAATAGAATGAGCAAAAACTCGACGCTTCCCAGAAGAATTAACAGGAACAAGTAACGATTTAAACGGTTGTGCTGAAATAGCTGATGAATGTCAAATTTGGTTGTTCGCAATACGATAGCGATGGTTAGAAATACGCCTAGATAAAATAAACGGGCAAACACTGCTAGCATCGTAGTAGACAATATTTCTTCCAGGAATAACTGCTGACTGTTAAAAATGGCGAGAATAATTGATTCGGCAAGAATCATGACGACCAGTGCGATCGTTCCCATAAATACCGATTTGAGAATGTTAAACCGATATAACAGGATCAGGTACGCAGTCATGCATAAAAACATCAATATCACTTTCGGTTGATAAAGCACTTCCAGCAAAGTTAGCAGCTCGCCTGTTAGTGCAAATAGCAGGCTAAATAGAATGGCTTGTTTCTTCTTTTCGAACACCGACAGGTTGAATAAAGCCAAACTAATCGTCAGTAGCAAGAAGGCTTCGGGTATGTCTACGAGTAAGAAGCGAAGTAAAAAATCCAAGGTGTTGCCTCCTCTTTTTGTCCGACATTCGGAGTAAAGCAGTCTATATTTGCACTTTAACTCAGATTTCGCCTGATACCAACCTCATTTTATATCTTATGAAATAACGCGAAAAATGTAAATGATACGACAAATTGCAAGCTTAGGCAAGTTGGGGGTCGAGAGGCAAAGGTTGTCGGAGGCAAGATGGTTTCGATACAATAGAGGCACACAACCGGGGACGGATATCCCAGATAAGGGGGAAGCTTTCATGCGCAAGACAAATGTGAGCCACCTTGTGGATCATTTCAATATGACGATTTTAAGCGGAGAAGAGGGGCTGGGGCGCGAGATTACGGTGACGGATTTGAGCCGTCCGGGCTTGCAGCTTGCAGGCTACTACTCCTACTACGCCGAGGAACGGATTCAACTGTTTGGCTTGACGGAAATCAACTTTTTCCAGACGCTGAACAGGGATGAGCGATTGGAGCGCATGAATTTTTTGATGCAGGGGCAGACGCCGTGTTTTTGTGTGACGCGCAACCAGCCTGTCCCGGAGGAAATGATCGAGGCCTCGAACAACTGGGGCGTGCCTGTGCTGCAATCGCCTTTGGCGACGACGACCTTGGTGGGCAAAATGACCAACTTCCTGGAGAACCGCCTGGCGCCTACTACCACGATTCATGGCGTGCTGACGGATATTTACGGGGTCGGCGTCCTGATTATGGGATCGAGCGGAATCGGGAAAAGCGAAGCCGCTTTGGAACTGGTCAAACGCGGGCATCGACTGGTGGCGGATGATGCTGTCGAAATTCGCCAGACGCAGGCAGGCCAGCTAAGCGGCAGCGCACCTGAGCTGATCCAGCATTTGCTGGAGATTCGCGGCGTGGGGATCATCAATGTCATGACCATGTTCGGAGCAGGGGCTGTCCGCAACGTGAAAAATATTGAGATGGTCGTGCAACTGGAGCTGTGGGAGCCGCACAAAATGTATGAGCGGCTTGGACTGGACGAAGAGACGCTGAAAATCATGGACACGGACATCCCGATCATTACCGTACCCGTGCGACCAGGGCGAAATCTGGCCGTCATCATCGAGGTGGCAGCGATGAACTTCCGCCTGAAGCGGATGGGCTACAATGCGGCGATGCATTTCTCGCGCAAGCAGTCGAACGCCATTCTGGAAGATGCCGATTCAGACTTGTAGGACGGAGAGTGGCGTATGAGGAAGACAACACGTTATCCGGTCCAGGGGCCAAACCCGCTCTGGCAAATGTACCGCACGGTCAGCTTCTGGAAAGTCATGAAAAACTTCATCGTCATCCAGCTTGCCCGCTACACGCCTTTTCCGTCATGGAAAAACTGGATGTACCGCACCTTTTTGCGGATGGAGGTCGGGCAGGAAACGGCAGTGGCGCTGATGGTCATGATGGACACGATGTTTCCGGAGTTGATAAAAATCGGCAAAAACAGTGTGATTGGCTACAATACGACCATTCTCGCCCACGAGTATCTCGTGGAGGAATACCGGCTGGGAGAAGTGCGCATTGGTGACAGGGTGCTGATTGGAGCCAACTCGACGATTTTGCCGGGGGTGACGATTGGGGACGGGGCGATCGTGGCTGCGGGAACGGTGGTCCACAAGGACGTGGCGCCCGGGTCTTTTGTCGGCGGCAACCCGATGCAAGTGATTCGGCCGGGAGGGCTTGAGGAAAAATAGGCTCGCGCGCCGCTGGTCAGGCTTTTGCGGGAGAAAGAAAGAATAAAGGAACGGAGTCCGTTTTGGCGGGCTCTTTTTTATTGGCTTGCAGAGGCGGGGCTGCTGATGAAGCCATTGTAAATGAGAGGTGCTTGCAAGCGTTGTTCGGGGCGCCTATAACCTATAATCAAGAATTTTTCGACTATTCTTATCTCCGTTGACCGTGAGCGGTCTTCGTGGTAATCTTCATCATAACACTTTAGTTTGTTACCATATTAGCAGAGTAAAGCGAAACGGAGCAATGGAGGGAATGACGATGGCGAAGCCGTTGGGATTTGAAAAACCGCTGGGGATGCGGGACATATTACCGGAATCACTGGCGAAGCAACGGCATTTGGAGCGGGCGCTGCGGCATTGTATCGAACGGTGGGGGTACGAGGAAATTTCCACACCGTCGCTGGAGTATTACGATACCGTGGGAATGGCGAGCGCAACGCTGACAGATCGAATGTTTCGCCTGTTGGATAAACAGGGGCATACCGTTGTGCTGCGGCCGGACATGACGACGCCAATCGCTCGCGTTGTTTCTTCTTTATATAAAGATGTACCGCTGCCGATCCGCCTGTTTTATCAGGCCAACGTGTTTCGCGCCCAGGAGAAGGAAGCTGGCCGAAATGCGGAGTTTTTCCAGACGGGGATCGAGCTGATTGGCGACGGCTCTGTGGATGCGGATGCGGAGGCGATCGCGCTGGCAGTTTTTTGTTTGCGGGCGGCAGGCGTGGAGACGTTCCGAATCGCGATCGGGCACGTCGATTTTGTAGACGGGCTGCTGGAGGACGTGGTCGCCGAAGCGGATGTGCGCCAGCAATTCCGCCAGTATTTGCACGAGCGCGATTTTGTCGGCTTCCGCCAATTGCTGGAGACGGTTGCGATTGACTCTGCGGGGAAAAAACGGCTGGACGCCTTGCTTCGTTTGCGCGGCGGAAAAAGCAAAATCGCGGAGGCGCGGGAGCTTGCGGGTGACGGAAAAGCAGGGCGGGCGGTAGAAACGATTGCTTCCTTGTGGGAATCGCTGGAGGCATACGGGGTTACCGAGGATTTGCTGTTGGACTTCAATCTGATTATCAATCTGAACTACTATACAGGCGTTGTCTTTGAAGGCTACGCCGCCGATCTCGGCTCTCCGCTGTTGGGCGGCGGGCGTTACGATCAGCTTTTGGCCCAGTTCGGGCGCTCTGCACCTGCCACCGGGTTTGCGATCAAAATGGATCGGCTGCTGACGGTCACGCCGTCGCTGCGAGGTCAAGCGCCAGAACGCATTTTGCTGCTTTATACAGAAGATCGGCGGCCGGAAGCATTGGCAAAGGCGCAGCAGTTGCGCGCGGACTTCCAGGTGGTCGTGACCCGGCTCGTAACGGGAAAAGCGGAGATAGCGGCAGAGAGCGGGCAAGGCTACAGCAAGGTGATCTGCATGACGGAACAGGAGGAGTAGGAGATGGCGTTTTTCGCAAATGAGCAAAAGCTGACGATTGCCATGCCCAAAGGGCGAATTTTTGAAGAGGCTGTGCACTTTTTGCAGCAGGCGGGTCTGGAGGTAACGGCTGAACTGCAGGATTCACGCAAGCTTGTCATCCCTGTGGAAAATGCCAGGCTCGAATTTATTTTGGCAAAGCCTACCGATGTCCCGACTTATGTGGAATACGGAGTTGCGGACGTAGGCGTGGTCGGCAAGGATGTTTTGCTCGAAGAAGAACGGGATGTCTACGAGCTGTTGGACCTGCAGATCGGCTACTGCCGGATGATGGTCGCCGGATTGCCGGACTGGAAGCCGACAGAAGCGCCGAGAGTGGCGACCAAATATCCGAAGATCGCTTCCCGCTATTTTCGCGAGCAGGGGCAGCAGGTGGAGGTCATCAAGCTGAACGGCTCGGTGGAGCTGGCGCCGATGATCGGGCTTGCGGACAGGATTGTGGATATCGTCTCTACTGGCCGGACGTTAAAAGAAAATGGCCTGGTGGAGCTGGAACATATTTGCGAGATTACGACGCGGCTGATTGCCAACCGCGCGAGCTACCGGATGAAAAGCGAAGCGGTCGATGATATTGCCGGAAAGTTTCTGGAGGTTATTCCAGGCAGAAAATAGAGAGAAGGAGGGGGAGAAGGACCATGCGGATTATGGAAGCGAGTCAGTTTGACGGAAAGCGGTCGGTGGAGTCGGGGACGAGAGAGCAGCAGGAAGCCGTCAGGGCCATTCTCGCCGCTGTCCGGGAGCGAAAAGACGAAGCTTTGCGGGAATATACAGAGAGGTTTGACCGGGTGCGGCTGGAGACGTTTCGGGTGAGCGCAGCGGAGTTTGCCGAAGCGAGCGAGCAAGTCTCCCCGCAGGTCAAAGCGGCTTTGCAGGAGGCGGCGGAAAACATACGCGATTACCATAGCCGCCAGGTGCGCCAGTCGTGGTTTGTGACGAAGGAGAGCGGCACGATGCTGGGACAGTTGATTCGCCCTTTGCAGCGCGCGGGACTGTATGTGCCAGGGGGCACGGCCGCCTATCCTTCCAGCGTCCTGATGAACGCGATCCCGGCCAAAATCGCAGGCGTCCCCGAGGTGGTCATCACTACCCCGCCGGGAGCGGACGGCAAGGTCAATCCGGCGATTCTCGTAGCGGCGCAGATCGCGGGGGTGACGGAGATTTACAAAGTGGGCGGAGCGCAAGCCATCGCGGCGCTCACCTATGGCACGGAACAGATCAAGGCGGTAGACAAGATCGTCGGGCCGGGCAATATTTTTGTCGCATTGGCAAAGCGCGAGGTGTTCGGGCTGGTCAGCATTGACATGGTAGCCGGGCCAAGCGAAATTGCCGTGCTGGCTGATGACACCGCCAATGCGCGTTATGTCGCTGCCGATTTGCTGTCGCAGGCGGAGCATGATCCGATGTCGGCCGCGATTTTGGTCACGCCTTCGCGGGAGTTGGCCGAGCAGGTGGCGCTGGAGGTAGAGCGGCAGCTTGCCGAACTGCCGCGCCAGTCGATTGCTGCAGCGGCGATTCGGGATTACGGGGCGATTTTGCTCGTGGAAAATTTGGACGAAGGGTTCGCCGTCATCAACCGGATCGCTCCCGAGCATTTGGAGATCATGATTGCAGAGCCTTTCGCACAGTTGGGCAAGGTGCAAAACGCCGGGGCGATTTTCCTCGGGCCGTACAGCTCAGAGCCTGTCGGCGATTATTTTGCCGGAACCAACCATGTGATTCCGACTAACGGCACGGCGCGTTTTTCCTCGCCGCTGTCGGTGGATGACTTTATCAAAAAATCCAGTGTCATCTCTTACAGCAAGGATGACCTGGTGAAAAACGGGCCGAAAATCGTGACCCTGGCCGAGCAGGAAGGGCTGGCGGGGCATGGACGCGCCATAACCGAGAGACTGCGCGACTTTGATCGCGAGAAGCAGGAGTGTGACCAGTGATGAGTGATCGTACAATCCGCACAGCAGCTATTGAGCGCAATACAAATGAGACGCAGATCGCCCTTTCTTTTGGCGTAGATGGAGCAGGCGAAAGCAAGCAGGAGTCGGGAGTGCCTTTTTTGGACCACATGCTTGACCTGTTCACCCGGCACGGGCATTTTGATCTGACGGTAAAAGCAAAAGGAGACATCGAAATCGACTACCACCACACGGTAGAGGACATCGGCATCTGTCTCGGGCATTGCATCCGCGAGGCACTGGGCGACAAAAAAGGAATCAAGCGCTACGGGAACGCCTTTGTTCCGATGGATGACGCGCTGGCGCAGGTTGTGATCGACATTAGCAACCGGCCGCATCTGGAGTATCGGGCCGCTTATCCTACGAACATGGTCGGCCAGTTTCCGACTGAGCTTGTGCATGAATTTCTGTGGAAGCTGGCGCTCGAAGCGCGGATCAATCTGCATGTGATCTTGCACTACGGCCACAATACGCACCACATGATCGAGGCTATTTTCAAAGCGCTGGGCCGTGCTCTGGACGAAGCGACGACGATCGATCCGCGTGTAAAAGGGGTCCCGTCTACCAAAGGGGTTTTGTAGGATGATAGGCATCATTGATTACGGCATGGGCAATTTGTACAGCTTGAGCAAGGCTTTGGAGCGGCTCGGCTATTCGTATGAGTTCGTTTCTGCGCCTGATCGGCTGCAGGAGTACAGCGGGCTGATTTTGCCGGGGGTAGGCGCTTTTGGCGACGCGATTGCAAACATCAGGGAGCTGGGCCTGGATCGGGCGATTGACGCATACGTCGCTTCCGAACGGCCGATCTTGGGCATTTGCCTGGGGATGCAGCTTTTGTTTGACAAAAGCGAGGAGCACGGGGAAAACGCCGGACTCGGCCTGATTCGCGGTGAAGTGGTCCGTTTTTGCGGCGACTACAAAGTGCCGCACATGGGCTGGAACCAGTTGCGTCTCCGGCGGGAGCATCCGCTTCTGGAGGGAGTGCGCGAAGGCGAGTACGTTTATTTTGTTCACTCTTACCATGTGCTGTGCAAGCCGGATGTGCTGCTGGCGACGAGCGACTATCATCAGGAGGTCACGGCGATTGTCGGACGTGGCCAGGTGTACGGGATGCAGTTCCATCCGGAAAAGAGCGGAGAGACGGGAATGCGGCTGCTGCGCAATTTTGCCGTTCAATGCGAGGGGGTTTTGGCGTGAGTTTTATCATTTATCCAGCTATTGATATTCGCGGCGGAAAATGTGTGCGGCTGTTTCAAGGGGATTACGCCCAGGAGACGGTGTATGCGGATTCGCCTGTTGCCATGGCAAAGCGTTGGGTAGAGCAGGGGGCCGAGTGGGTGCACCTCGTTGATCTGGACGGGGCCAAGGAAGGAAAGCCGGCCAATGCGTCCATCATCAAGGAAATCGCCCGCACAGTGTCCGTCCCCGTGCAGGTTGGCGGCGGCATTCGGACGGAAGCGCAGATCAAGGACTATTTGGATGCAGGCGTGGCGCGGGTGATTGTCGGCACCGCCGCGATTGAAGACGAGCCTTTTACGAAACGCATTTTGCAGGCGTACGGCGACAAAATCGCGATTGGACTCGACTGCCGCAATGGCCTGGTCGCTACGCGCGGCTGGCTGGAGACAACGGACGTCGCGGCGACAGAGCTGGCAAAGCGGCTGGTGGCATACGGCGCGGAAACGTTTATTTATACCGATATTGCCCGCGACGGCACGATGACAGGGCCGAATGTCGAGGAAATCGCAGCACTCGCGATAGCGACAGGCAAGTCGGTCATTGCCTCTGGAGGCGTGAGTCGGCTTGATGACCTGCTCGTTTTGGCAGGGCATGCAGCAGACGGAGTGTCCGGCGCGATTGTCGGAAAAGCTCTTTACACGGACGCTTTCACGCTGGAAGAAGCGCTGACTCGCATGGAGGGACGTGAGCAGGATGTTGGCTAAAAGAATCATCCCGTGTCTCGATGTCAAAGACGGGCGGGTTGTAAAAGGAGTCCAGTTTGTGGGGCTGCGCGACGCCGGAGATCCGGTCGAGCTGGCGAAGAAGTACAGTGAAGAGCGTGCGGACGAGCTGGTGTTCCTGGATATTTCCGCCTCCCACGAAGGGCGCAAGACGATGGTGGATGTCATCGAGCGGACGGCGGCCAACATTACGATTCCGTTTACCGTTGGCGGCGGCATCAACAGCGTGGAGGACATGAAGCGGATTTTGCGCGCCGGAGCGGACAAAATTTCGCTGAACACAGCCGCTGTGCTGCGTCCCGAGCTTGTTCGCGAGGGGGCGAATGTGTTCGGCTCCCAGTGCATCGTAGTTGCGATTGACGCCAGGTCGGTAGGGGAAGGGCGCTGGGAAGTGTACACGCACGGCGGACGCAACGCTGCCGGCAAAGATGTCGTTAGCTGGGCGCAAGAAGTGGAAGCGCTGGGAGCAGGCGAAATTCTTTTGACCAGCATGGATGATGACGGCGAGAAAAAGGGCTTTGGGATCGAATTGACCAGACGCGTCTCGGAAGCGGTAAACATTCCGGTGATTGCTTCTGGTGGGGCAGGCTCGAAGGAAGACTTTTACGACGTGCTGACAGCGGGGCGGGCAGATGCCGCTCTGGCAGCTTCTATTTTCCATTACGATGAGACGTCCATTCACTCGGTGAAAGAGTATCTCCAGACCAAAGGAGTTGTCGTGCGGCCATGACAGTAGAGCTTCTTACAGCAGAAAACGTGCGCTTTGACGAAAAAGGACTGATTCCTGTCATTGTACAGGATGCGGTGAGCAAGGCTGTTTTGACGCTTGCCTATATGAACGAGGAGTCGTTGCAGCGATCGCTTGAGACGAAAGAAACGTGGTTTTGGAGCCGCTCGAGACAGGAGCTGTGGCACAAAGGGGCGACGTCCGGGAATACACAGCGGATTGTTTCCATTCAGGTGGATTGCGACGGGGATGCGCTCGTCGTGCAAGTCGTGCCGAATGGACCAGCCTGCCATACAGGTGCCTATAGCTGTTTTGCCGGGGAGCTTTTGGCAGGGGGACAGGAGCGGGAGACAGCAGAGGGCAGCGAGAAAGCCGTCACAGCCGTGACGAGCGCGACAGTCGACCGATTTGCGATTCTGGGCGAACTGGAAGCGTTGATCGCTGCTCGCGAGGCCGAGCGCCCGGAAGGCTCGTACACGACCTATTTGTTCGAGAAAGGCGTCGACAAGATTTTGAAAAAAGTCGGGGAAGAGGCCGCCGAGGTGATTATCGCCGCGAAAAATCGCAGCCACGAAGAACTGCGCTACGAGGCTTCCGACTTGATTTTCCACCTGCTTGTCCTGCTGCGGGAGCAGAAGCTGCCGCTGGATGATGTGCTGACTGAGTTGCAAAGGCGGCGGTGAGGCGCTGGTGTTGCTTGCGAGAAAACCACTCTGTGTACAGTAGAGTGGTTTTTTGTTATGATTCCAGTATCTGTCTTTTGAAAGGTGTGGTGTCCATGAAAAAAGGAATCATGAAACTCGACAAAACCGATGATCGATTGGCCAATCACCAATGGAAAGGCAGGAAACAAATTGCTCAAAGGAACGGTAGTGGAACTGTGCCCTGTTGTGGCGGAGGATATGGAGAGGCTGTATCTGTGGCGTAATGACGAAGAAGCGGCGACCTTGGCTGCTGGCTCATCAATGGTCGTGTACAGCAATATTTCGCTTGATTCCCTTCGCACGATGTATGAGGAAAACGTGCGGACGGCTCGATTGGATGACAAGTACAACCGTGCTGTTTTCTCGATCTATACGCTTGATGGCGTGCATATTGGCAATTGCGACTATCGGGATGTGAATCCGGTTACGCGTACGGCGACCATTGGCATCGCGATTTTGGCTAAAGAGTACTGGAGCAAAGGATATGGCACGGACACGCTGAAAGTTTTGCTGCGCTTTCTTTTTCTACGCTTGAATCTGAAGCGGGTGCAGTTGGATACATGGAGCGGCAACACGCGGGCGATTCGCGCTTATGAGAAATGCGGATTTGTCGTCGAAGGGCGGCTCCGCCAAAACGAGTACGTGAACGGGCAGTATTACGATACGATTGTAATGGGGCTTTTGCGTGAAGAGTTTGCTTTGGCCGATTAAGTGAAAAGGAGCCGTTCCCCGCTGTTTTCAGGGGAGCGGCTCCTTTGTTTACCTTCGGGGCAGCGCTGATGGAGTCGACAGCAGAGGTGTCAAAATTCGACTGGAAGATAAAACTTTTAAAATTAGCTATTGATTTCGTATTTTAAATGTGATAGATTATTCCTTGTCGCCAAGAACGACGACAAAACACGAGAAAAGATAACAACTTTCGATAAAAAAGTTC
>NZ_JBYSWV010000020.1:0-76549 GCF_058781555.1 Brevibacillus sp. FW306-2-1A-C05A | reverse complement strand
TATCGGTTCCGTTTTTCCATGGCTTCATTATAACTTATTTATCACGCTCCCGTGTCTCAGCCTATGGGAGCATTGTAGTTCGTCTCAATCTTTAACTTGATGTAAGCAATGACTCCGTTTATTTCCATTTTGAACACCCAAACGACCAGGGGACTTCCAGGTCCATCTTGATGGTCATGCATTGGACCGGAGTGATAATGAGTATGATTTAGGTCATTTACGATGCACTCCCACGCTGCATCAATACTGGTTAAGTTCATATCGAGAAGTTGTTGCAAATAATTTTTACCTTGTCGATTTCGCCTTACGAAGTGTTTCTTTCCTTCAAGTATTAATTGCTTCATCTCCGCAAGGACAGTCTTACACGTTTCCTCCAAACTCACTTTTTCACCTCCCTACTATGATATCCTAGACAGTATCAATTGATACCTAACTAAAGATTACCACAACTTGTCCACGGTATCAATTGATACTTTTTATTTCCGAGTGTGAACCATCAGAATCCTGCGTAACTACTTTGAAAATTCGCTGTGAACGGATCAATAATTATCCTGGTATGAGCTCTCATAACGAAACCCTTCATCTACCAACTCATGGTACTTGTAAAACAAAGAACCAATCCCTGTGATCCTTCCGTCTGTCTGTATTCCTCCCGTAGCTGCAATTTTGCGTCCTTTTACCAAGTTTTCACCTGTAAGCTGCTGGTACACCTTTAAAGCGCGAGACAGACTGCTTGAGTCCCCTTTAAAATCATCCCTGGCAATTACTTTCGCAGGGAGGGTATTCAAATCTAGTTTAGGAAATTCTTGATCTGACCTGGACATTTGCCTTCATTAATTTTTCTATGAACAATTGTTTGGTCATTTTCAGATCTTGCTTCCCATAAATATTCACTGTCACTGTCTCGTCTGGGATAGTTTGAGGATACCTTGTCCAATAAATGATCTTTGGTATAGAACTCTCACCGTTGATCGAGACAATTTGATCGCCATTTTGCAGGAAATTTTCAACTTTATTCAGAGCATTCACGCGAGCAATTTCCTCAAATTTTGGCTTCGGTATAGCCTGTTTGTTACTTGCTTTAAGTCCCGTTCCAGCAAAAGGCAACAACCCCGGCTGCTCCTGCCAGACAGGCAGAACAACCGGGGTTGTTTTTCGCGTCTTTCAGTTTTACACCGTCACAGACTGCTGCTGTACTCCGTTGAACACTTTCGTATCCAACTCTTTCGTCGCCCGGCTCGTCAACAGCCCGGCCGTCATGCTGCCGCTCACGTTGAGCGCTGTCCGGCCCATGTCGATCAGCGGCTCCACGGAGATGAGCAGCCCGACAATTGCCACCGGCAGGTTCATCGTCGACAGGACGAGCAGCGCGGCAAAAGTCGCTCCGCCCCCTACTCCGGCAACGCCGAAGGAACTGAGCGCGACAACGACGATCAACGTCAGGATGAACGAAGGCGTCAGCGGATCGACTCCGGCCATTGGCGCTACCATGACGGCCAGCATCGCGGGATACGTGCCTGCGCAGCCATTTTGACCGATCGACAGGCCGAAGGAGCCGGCAAAGTTGGCGATCCCTTCAGGCACACCCAAGTCTTGCGTCTGCGTTTTCACATTCAGCGGCAATGCCCCTGCACTCGTGCGGGAGGTGAAGGCGAAGGTCAGGACAGGAAACGCCTTTCGCACGTACGTGATCGGGTTCAGTCCGGCAAAAGCCAGCATCAACAGATGCACGACAAACATGAGCACCAGCGCCACGTACGAAGCGATGACGAATTTGCCAAGCTGCCAGATCGCATTGTAGTCGCTCGTCGCAGCTACGCGCGTCATGATCGCCAGCACCCCGTATGGCGTCAGGCGCAAAATCAGCGTCACGACGCGCATGATGATGGCGTGCAGCGCGTCGACGATTTTCGCGAACAATTCCGCCTGCTCGGGGCTTTTCTTTTTCACGCCCAAATACGCAATCCCGATAATCGCCGAGAAAATGACAACCGCAATCGTAGAAGTAGCCCGATCCCCCGTCAAATCGAGGAACGGATTGGCCGGGAGCAGCTCCAAAATTTTTGCGGGCAAGGTCATGTTTTGAATATCGCCCAGCCGTTGCTCCACCTGTTCAATGCGCGCCGCCTCCGCTTCTCCCTGCTGGAACTGGCTTACGTCCAGATTGAAAGCAAACGTCGAGGCGATCCCGATTGCGGCGGCAATCGCTGTCGTGCCGACCAGAAGCCCGATAATCAGCGAGCTGATTTTGCCGATGTTGTTGGCCAGCTTCATTTTGGTAAAAGCGGCAACAATCGAAATGAACACCAGCGGCATGACGATCATTTGCAGCAGCTTCACGTAGCCTTTGCCCACGATGTTGTACTACTCGATGGAATCTTTCAGGACGTCTGATTTTACTCCATAGGCGAATTGCAGGATGAGTCCGAAAACAATCCCGATTCCGAGACCGACAAATACTCGCTTGGAAAAAGAAATATGTTTCTTCTGCATGGCATACAAGCCGCCAATGAATAAGAGCATGATAATAATGTTGAGAATCGTAAGAAGTGTTGACATATTTTCCCCTCCCTTTCTCCTTTGAACTCGTAATGTCCATCTTGTCGGTCTAGATATAGTTATATTACCAACAATCCCTACTGGTCAAGTAAGACTTATGGATACACTGTCGAAACCTGCACTTTCTCCTTCGCTGATGTTTATGCGCTCCGCGCCGCTTTATGCGTGTGCGCGCTCTTTTTCGCTGTTCGCCAGACGCTCCGCTTTTTTGCACGAAAAAAAGGAACCGCCACCAGGGCGATTCCTGTCTGCTGTTTGCTTGTGCCAATGACAATTGTACTCGTGTGGCTACTTGGATTGTCTGCTGAGCAGTGTCCACAGCCAGGTGAGCATAGCCGCTCCGATTACCCCGGCAATGACGTTGAAGCCAGCCCACATCCACAGCCAATCGCCCAACACCAAGTCTCCAAGCCAGCTTCCCAGAAGCGCAGCGATGAGCGAAGCCCACCAGTTTGTTCCTGCCGCTTTTCCTGTCAAAATCATGTTCATTGCCCACCAGACAACGACGCCGACGACAGCCCATACGAACCAGAACATCCGCACACACTTCCTTTCTCATGATGGTAACGCTTGCATAAGGGCTCGAAAGATGAATGGATATCTACTATAATCCTATGAAGAAAAAAGCAAAATGTGCCTGACCACTTTCCTTTTCCCAAAACAAAAATACAGCCGGCCGCCCGCTTGAGCTGGTGGGGCGACCGACTGCCTTTTTACAGAAATCCCATGTATTTAATTGGTGTACAGCTCTGCCCGGCGATTGGCGACGCTCGGCAGCTTGCCGCGCACGCGCTGAATCCGTTCCAGATCCAATTCTGTTATCAGCAAAGTTTCTTCTTCTCCGGCGCTGGCGATCACGACGCCCATCGGATCGACGATCATGCTGCGTCCCGCGAAAATGTTGCCAACCTGGTCAGCCGCGCACACGAACATCGTGTTTTCAATCGCCCGCGCCCGAACCAGCGTCTCCCAATGGTCCTCCTTCATCGCGCCCGCTACCCAGCCTGCGGGTACGAACAAAATATCCGCTCCTTGCAGGGCAAACTGCCGCGCGATCTCGGGAAAGCGCACCTCGTAGCAGACCATCAGCCCAATTTTGCCAAACTCTGTCTCCACCACGCGATACGGATTGTCGCCAGGCGCAATAAAGTCTGATTCGATATAGGAAAAAGCGTCGTACAAATGCGTCTTGCGGTAGGCGTGAATCAGCGCGCCCTCGCGATTGAGAAAGACCGTCGTATTGTAGGCGCGGTTCTCGTCGCCGTCAATCGCTTCGAACACGCCGCACACCACGTAGAGGCCGTGCTGACGCGCCGCCTCCGCCAGTCCCGTCACAAACGGGCCGTCCAGCTTTTCCGCCACCTCGGCTGGCGTCACTCCCGACTTCGGCGTGGCTGGTGCGCTGTACATCTCCGGCAAAATGACAAAGTCTGCCCCGGCTTTTTTGGCTTTGGCGATATAGTCTTGCGCTTTTTGCAGATTCAGCGCTTTGTCCATGCTCGCTGTAAGCTGTGCAATCGCTACTTTCATCTTCTATCCCCCGTCCTTCCCCTACGTGCAAAATCTGTTTGCTCTTATATGCTAGTATAACGGATATTCGCCCAGTTCCAAGCAATAATGCTTTACCCGCCGTGCTCGTTGTATATAATGGACTAGTCATCTTTTGCACACCCCAGTTATCGGGAGAGGTGAGTTTTATGTCTATCCGCATCAAGCTGCTGCTCTCCTACACGGGGATGCTCGTCATCAGTCTGCTCATGTTTGTTCTCGCCGCCAGCCTGTTTACGATTGCAGCCACAGGCGACATCCACAGCTTTCGCGATTTTTATAAAGTGCACTACTAGCTCAACCCGCTCACGAGCAGGAAGAGTCGATTTTTCTCGAACTGAAATACCTCGCCAAAAACGAGCCGGACGAGCTGCTCGACAAGTCGTTGCTGCAAGACTACGATTTCAAGCTGCGAACCGTCCGCGCCGGCCTGTACGTCCGCAGGGAGAGCAACCAGGTTTTCGAATCGCTCACCTTCAACCAGCCGGAGCTGGAAAAAAGCCTTCCGCCCTACGACCTGAACAACAGCCAGATTCGCAACACGTTCAACATCGGGGAGCGCTTTTACGCCTACGCCAAATTTGACTTCCTCTACTCGGACGGGGCAAAAGGCAGCGTGTTTGTCACTCGCGAGCGCAGCCCGTTTGGCGAGGTGACCCGCAGGCTGCTTCCCATCCTCGTCTGCCTGCTGCTCGGCGTGATCGTCGTCGCCAACGTGCTGTTGTACCGCTGGATTACCAGAAGCGTCGTCAAGCCGCTCGACATGCTGCGCCATTCGGCGGAGAACATCAAGGAAGGCAACCTCGATTTCGCGCTTGCCTTAAACAGCAAAGATGAGATCGGCCAGCTAAACGAAGCGTTTGAGAGCATGAGGCGCCGCCTGCAGGAGTCCGTGCAGCTTCGCCTGCAGGACGAGGAAAGCCGCAAAGAGCTGATTTCCAACATCTCGCACGACCTGCGCACGCCGATCACCAATATCAAAGGCTACATCGAAGGCATCCTCGACGGAGTAGCCGAACGCCGGAAAAAATGGACAAGTACGTCAACATCATTTACTCCAAGGCGGTCGATCTCGACAAGCTCGTCGACGAGCTGTTTCTCTACTCCAAGCTCGATCTGAAGCAAGTGCCGTTTACGTTTGAGCTTGTCGACATCGCGAGCTTTCTCGACGACTTCATTGACGAGCTGCACTACGACCTGGAAGAAAAAGGCATTCGCCTGCAATGGGCAGAGCGCCCGGCCGCCAGCGTACAGGTGCTCGTCGATCTGGAAAAAACCGAGCGAACCGTGCTCAATATGATCGAAAACGCCCAGAAGTTCATGGACAAGCCGGAAAAGCAGATTCTCGTCTCGGTTCAGGCTGACCCGCAGTGGGCGACCATCGAGATCAGGGACAACGGGATCGGCATTCCCGAAGAAGCAATCCCCCATCTGTTCGAGCGCTTTTACCGGGCGGAGCAATCGCGCAATTCCTCGACGGGCGGCAGCGGTCTGGGACTTTCCATCGCCCGCCAAATCATCGAGGGACACGGCGGCGACATCTGGGTGAAAAGCAAAGAGGGCGTCGGCACGAGCCTGTTTTTTACTTTGAGACGATCGAACTACCTGGGAGGGGCCAAGCCACATGACGACGCGCATCCTCATCATTGAAGACGAGACGACGATCGCGCAGCTCGAACGCGATTATTTTGAACTGAACGGCTTTCAGGTCGATCTGTGCCACAACGGAAACGAAGGCTTGCAGCTCGCCCTGCGCGACGGGTCGGCGGCTGGGCTGGCGAATCCCGGGCCGAGCTGACAGTCGAATAAACCACTTTTCATGCGAACAACCAAACGAGCAGAAAGGGGCCGGTTCGCCATGCTGCAAGCAAGTCTTTTGACCGTCGCCCTCCTGCTGGCAGGGTGTGCGGCGAACGTGGATACGCTGCTTGCGAGCAGCGAGCGACACAGGCGGAAAACGACGAAATGGACAAGCGAAATCAGGCGTTGCTTGCAGCAGTCAAGCAGGGAGACACAGAAACGATGCAAAAGCTGCTCGCGGACGGAGCCGACATCAACGCGACGGATGAACGCGGACGGACGTCTGCAATGATCGCGGTGCACACGAACCAGCTTGCGATGTTCAACCTGCTCGTGGAACATGGCGCGAACATCAACATCCGAGACGACCGCTCCGACAATCCGCTGCTGTACGCAGGCGCAGAAGGCAAGCTGGACTTTGTGCGGGCCGCTATAGCGGCAGGTGCCGATACGACCATCACCAACCGTTTTGGCGGCACTGCCCTCATCCCCGCCGCTGACCGCGGGCATGTGGAGATCGTCCGGGAGCTGCTCACTACTTCGGACGTCAACATCGACCACGTCAACAACCTCGGCTGGACCGCCTTGCTGGAAGCAGTCATTTTGGGAGACGGGGGCAAAAAGCACCAGGAAATCGTCCGGCTGCTGATCGAGCACGGAGCCGATGTCAATTTGGCCGATCACGATGGAGTCACTCCCCTCCAGCACGCCAAACAGCGCGGCTACAAGGAAATGATCGAAATGCTCACAAAGGCGGGCGGAAAGTAAGCCATTTGGCATCTGGCAGCCACAAGCAAACAGGACAGGAACGTCAGTCAGAACTGGCTCTCCCGTCCTTTTTTTGTCCTGTTTTGTAGTCCAAAAGACTCGGTCGCGCCAAAACTTTTTCCAGCGTTGCGCGTATCACTAATAGAATGAAGCTTCGCCTGCATATGATTGAATTTTTCGAATAGGAGTCGGCGTTCCATGAATACTTTTGCATCCGTATCCATGCTGGAAACAGACAAGCCCATCCGCAAGGCGTCACCAGACCTCGATCCCCATATCGAAATGTACAAGCTCTATCTCACCTCCGAAGAGGCAGTCGAAATACATATCAGCAATTTGACGCATCCGTCCTCTGCCATCGAAGTGTATGACGTGCACGGAACGAAGCTGAGCGAAGCCCGCTTTGCTCCCGGCGGCAGCATCATCCTGCCCTTTTTCCCCGACGAAGACGGCTTCTACTACATCAAGCTGACGATTGGCCCAGACCCCGACCCGCAGCACGCCTGTCAGTTGCACGTCGACAAATACGTTCGGCTGAGCGGCACGATCGAGAGCGATCGCGTGTTTACGGCAAAAGGCGGCCCTTACCTGATCGGCCCTGAAGACGTGACCATTCCCGCAGGCGTCCGCGTCAGTTTTGAAGCCGGCACCTCGATCAATGTCCGCTGCCAGCACAAGCTCATCGTCGAGGACAGCGGCTCCATCGCCTTCAACGGAGAAGCGGACAACCCCGTCGTCATCATCGGGGCGATCGACAACGGCAGCTCGCACCGCTGGAGCCAGCTCGTCCTCTCTCCCTCGGCCCAAACGAGCTTCACGCACATTCTCGTCCAGTACGACAATGACGAGGACGGCGTCGACTTTCTGGCCTCCTCGTCTCCTTTTGCCGATGGCGCTACGTCGCTGGAACAGTTCCAGGCCGATATCGCCAAAACGAGCTATTTGGAAAGAGCCGTCGTCGTGCCGCCCTCTTCCCGGCTCGCTTTCATCAAAACCTGGTTTCAGCAATCCAGCCCTTACCGTTTCAGCCTGTTTGGCGATCTGCTGCCGTTTGAGCTGTACTTCGGGATTGACGTCGCGACATTTGCCCACTGGGAAGCGGAAACGAAGCGGATAGACGAGCAGCGCTCCCAGGCCGGAGACGTGAATTACTGGGACTTCGTCAACGGCAACTTCACCGCCGACCTGCTGGAAGCGACACACTTGTTTGCCAACAACCAGCAAAGCCCGGAGCTGCGCATCCAGCGCCTGATCGACTTTTTGCTGCTCGCCCAAAGCTGGCGCAAAAAGCACGGCTATTTCAAATGGTACGACTTGATCGACCCGTTCAACGAGCACGACGACGAATTTTTCAAAACCTTTGAGGAGATGTCCTCCGCCTTCTGGCTGGCGCACAACACCTCGATCATTTACTGGGATACGATCGCCCGCGATTTGGGCATCTGGCAAAAGGAAAGCTTCTTCGAGCGGCAGTTCATCAACTCGGTCATCGTGCGCCTGCATTTCGCCGCCGACCTGCCGTTTTCGCTCACCGGGTACGGGAACAACATCCCGCCCGTCGGCTTTTTGGGCATTTCCATCCACTACGGCCCGCTGCGCTACCCGGAACAGTACCCTGCCCCCGGACCGGAATTTGACGTGAACTACGGCCCGCTCTCCATCGCAGAATATTTGAAGTTCATCCTGGAGTCGCTAGTCAAAGGTCAGACCAATCCCGTCTACACCTGGTGGATTCCTACCCAGGCGGACAAAGACTTGTTCCAAATTCTCGACGAAAAAGGCATCTCGCTCGAATCGCCTCCGGAAGACTGGGACCGCGAATTTGTCCAGCCTGCCCAAAAGACATTGGAGGAAATTCGGGCGCACTACCTTGGGCATCTGACACTGGAGCACAGTCGAAGCGCGAAGGGATATTTGCAAACCGAAAGCGCCCTGAGCACGACCTGACCGAGCTGGATTGAGCCGGAGCCGGAACGGGACGCAAAAAAGATGAGCCGCCGCGCAAAAAGAACAACTCCTTTTTGCAACGACGACGCTCATCTTTTTTATTCACACGCTTCTCAAAAACAAGCGAACTGCGCGGCTGATGAACACGGGCAGCACCGAGATGTGATTTTCCCGCGCGAACTGTTCGAACTGAACGTCCAGCCCGCAGTCGGCAAAAGCCCCCAGCCGCTCGGCCACGCCGCGCGCATGCTCGTTAATCCGCGTCGGGTGCGTCAGTTCCTCTTCGCCTACTCCGATCAACACGTGTTTGCGCTTGCCACCTGGCTGCAACTGCGTGACAAAAGCTTGTTCCTCCGCGAAAATCAGCCGCTTGTACCAGTCGATGGACGGGCTTCCGGCCAAATAGGTGGAAAAAGCGTCCGGCCGCGTGTACAGCTCATGCAGAACGAACAGCCCTCCGAGCGAATGGCCGAGAATCGCCTGGCGCTCGCGATTGACCGTCGCCATGCTCTCCACCATCGGCCGTACTTCTTCCAACACAAAGCGCAGGAAATCATCTGCTCCGCCTTGGCGCGGCCATTCTCCCCCGCGCGAAAAAGGAGGCAGTTCCTCTACTGTCATCGGCAAGGAGTAATCGGTAAAGCGCGCAGTGGCAAAAGGAACCTCTTCGTCGTAGCCGAGCCCGACCACGACCGCTGGACTGCCCTGGCCGTCCCTGCTCCTGCCTTGCAAGCGCACCGCCTCCACCACCGTGCCGATGACCGAGTTGGCATCGAGCACATACAGGACCGGGAAGCCTCCCTCCGGCGCCTCGCCCGGCGGCACTGCCAAACAGATGCGGTACGTTTGCCCGCTGCCTCCTGCCTGCATCACGAGCTGCTTCGTCCACGGAATCGCTGCCGTTTCCCAAGCCGCGCCACTCATTTGTTCAACGTCTGCTCCAGCGTATCGAGCAGAAGCTCCTTGCCAAGCGGCATGTAAGCCTGGTTGTAGTAAGGGTTTGCAGGCAAGTAGTAAATGTGATCGTTTTTGTAGGCTTTCAGCCAGCCCTTGCCATACAGCCGAATCTTTATACGACTGCTCGCCGCCCTCCGGATGCAGCAGCACGATGCGATCCGGGTTGATCGTCGTGATGCCTTCCAGCGTCAGCAGCACCATCGTTTTTTCTTTCGTGTCCGGCGATGTCGCTGGCTTCGGCAGCCCCAGATCGTCATACAGAACCGAGCCTGCGCCTTCGCTGCCCAACAGATACGGGCCTTTTTTGAGCGCCAGGAAAATCGAGAACGTTTCGTCAAACGGATCGCGCAAATGAACGGGAATATCGCCAGCGTATTTTTGCCGATAGTACGCCGACCATTTCGGATCGAGCGGGGCCGCGCTGGGGATCGTTTGCAGCGCCAAAAGCTGTCCGGTGATCGCCGTGTGATACGTCGCAACCCTGTGGCGCCTGCTTTTCATGTGGACAGTCGGGGCCACGCCTTGCTGCTGCTTGAATTTGCGGCTGAAGTAATACTCGTCGCTGAAGCCGACCTGTCTGGCGATCTCGCGTATCCGCTCGTTTCCCTGGCCCATCAGTTGCTTGGCCTTGTTGATGCGCAGTTGCGTCACGTAATCCATGGCGCGTAAGACGGGCTTAATCCGGCCATGGCCGCCAGCTTTTCAATCGTCCAACTTTCCTGGTAGTGGCCGTCCAAATAAAGCCGGGTCTGCTCCAATGTTTCCAGGGAATCCTCTGATGCTGCGCACTGCGAATCAGGCAGCAGCTCGTACATCAGCTCCTGAAGCTGCGTCTGTGCGCGGAAGCGGCTGCGCGCGTCCGTCTGCTCCCACGCTTCCCCGATGGAACCGCAGCGCATGCGAAGCGTCGGCTGCGACAAGCATGTCACGCGTCCGGCAAACGGCAACGTCGTCCGGTGCAGCGTGATCGCCTCGCCGTCTTCGCTCTCCGCTTCCCGGTACACGTCAAAAGCGAGCGCATGGCAGGTGAGCTTGCGAGAAGATTCTATATAGAAAGAACACGACTGACCTGGGAGAAGCAGCCACGCCTCCCCTTCCTTGACGGGATAGCAGCTCGCGTCGATCTCGATGGAGCCGCTGCCGTCCAGCGCAACGATCAGCCTATGCTTGTCTATGCAGCCTTGACCCGCGTGCGGGACATCCTGCTTGACCATGATCTGTTCACTGTGCCGCAGCTTCATCCACAAGCCTTGCCATGACACTGTCCCTCTTTTCTCGCTGCCTTGTTTGCTTTGCATAGCTGGTTGCCACCGTCCTTTTGCGCTTATGCCCCCATTATGATTGATAATGATTTTCAGCGTCAAATGGTAAGATCGCAAAGAGCGCCCGCAAATGCAAAAAGGCTGCTCTCCCTCGAACCGCTGCCTCGTCGCTTGGGCGCGGACTTGCTGCAAGGGAAGCAGCCTTGCTTAGTGGCGAATAATATTTTTCCCGTAGTAAATCTCGTCCATCTCTGTTTGCAGCCGCTCGGTAATTTCCGCTTGCTCTGCAGGCGTCAGCTTGTCTTTTGTGTAGCCGAACAAGTAATTGTTCAGGTCGAACCGCCTGCGCTTGCATTTCGTGTGAAAAATGTTGTCCTGGTACACGTTCACATCAATCATGTGGAACAAATCTTTAATTTCTTCGGGAATATAATTTTGAATCGAGCTGATGTCGTGGTCGATAAACAGCTTGTAGCCGTGGATATCGCGGGTAAAGCCGCGCACCCGGTAATCAATGGTCATCAGATCCGTATCGAAGGAGCGGATCAAATAGTTGAGCGCCTTGAGCGGCGAGATTTCGCCACAGGTCGAGACGTCAATGTCTGCGCGAAACGTGCTGATTTCCTCATCGGGATGGTATTCCGGGTACGTATGGACCGTAATGTGACTTTTGTCCAACTGCAGAACGACATTTTCCGGCAGCGGCCCGGGGGATTCTTCATACGACTCCGTCGGCACTTCCACGACCGGACCTTCGGAAACGAGAAACGTCACGCTCGCCCCTTGCGGCACATAGTCCTGCTGCGCCACGTTCAATACGTGCGCCCCGATAATCTCCGAAACGTTTTTCAGGATGCTGGTCAGCCGTGCAGCGTTGTACTGTTCATCTATGTATTTGATGTACGCTTCCCGCTCCGCTTTTGTCTTCGTGTAGCAGATGTCGTACATATTGAAGCTGAGCGATTTCGTCAGGTTGTTGAAGCCGTGCAAAGTAATATGCTGGTCTTTCGTCGGTTCCACTTCTTTTGTCCTCCCCTGTTATGAGCGAGTCTTTGCCATCATTTCCTTTTTTCAGGGTGCCCATTCCTTTCGATAAAAATCATGCGGACGTTTGCAGGAAAGCGGCTGGCAGTTGAGAATCATTACCATTTTCCTATCTCTCGCTGCTTCAATAGCACCAAATCCAAAAAATAAGATTATTTCCTTTCTATCCTCTGGAAAATGATGCTAAAATAATATTGCATGCTAAATTTTAGAAAGAAATGGAGAATTAGGTCATGGATTGGTACCTGAAAGTTTTAAAAAATTACGTCAACTTCACCGGACGCGCCAGACGCAAAGAGTATTGGATGTTTGCTTTGTTCAGTGCCATTATTTCTATCGTACTCATGCTCATCGAATACTTGATTGGTCTGCCGCAATCTTTGTCTTCGCTCTACTCGCTGGCTGTCCTGCTGCCGGGTCTGGGCGTAGGCGTCCGTCGTCTGCACGACACTGGAAGAAGCGGCTGGTGGCTGCTGCTCGCGCTGGTTCCGTTTATCGGCGCCATTGTCCTGATCGTGTTCTTCTGCCTGGACAGCACACCGGACAACGACTACGGTCCAAATCCAAAAACCGAAGAAAGCGTGTTGGCGTAACATGCGAAAGCCTCTCCCCATTTTTTGCGGGAGAGGCCTTTTCTTTTTTTATGCTTCTTCCCAGAAGCGGCGCAGATTGTCCATGCCAATTCGCGAGCCTTCGCGGCAATCCTCCATGCCTTCGAACTCGACGGTGATGTAGCCGTCATAGCCCGACTGCTTCACCAGCTTGACGACCTCGCGAATGTTGATGTCGCCCTGGCCGACGATTGCGCCGCGCAAGTAATTGCCGTTAACCGTCTTGAACCATTTGCCCGCTCCCGGGTCCTGATAGTACGGGCGGAAGTAAAAGTCTTTGAAGTGAACGAGCGAAGCGTACGGCAAGTTTTTCTTCACGCCGACGAGCGATTCCTCGTCCACGCACATGAAGTTGCCGATATCGAGCGTCGTCTTGAAATTCGGACGATTGACCGCTTGCAGCACGCGCTGGACGCGGTCGCTCGCCTGCACGAGCCAGCCGTGGTTCTCAATCGTCGTCGTAATCCCGAACTGCGCGGCGTAATCGGCAATCTGGCGGCTTCCTTCGACCATCGCATCGAGATGCTGTTCAAAGTACGCGATCGTCGTCTGCTCGACAGGTACGGTAAAGGTGGAGACATCGTGGCGCATGTGGCGGATGCCCATGCGGTGCAGCAAATCGACGTGCGTTTTGATGCGGGCCACCTCTGCGGCAAATGCTTCCTCCGTCTCGTGAATGAAGTTGGCTGGCATCGAGTAGTTGGACAGCTCGATGCCGAGAGCTTTTGCCTTGTCCCGCACCGCGTCCGCCAGCTCGTAGTTGTCCACCAGCGTAAAGCCGTACGGCACGATTTCCATGTGCTCTCCGCCGTTGTCCGCGATCCACTGCACGACATCCAGTACATCCATTTCCCCAGCGCGAATTGCTGTCAGCAAGCTGTACGTGCTCAATCCGATTTTCATTCTTTCCACCTCATTTGAATGTTTGTAGTCGTACGCCATTTTTTTGGCAAAAAAAACTTAGCTAGGCAAGCGGCACCCTGTCGAGGACGACCGTTTGCTTCCGCTTGTTGGATTCATAAGCGGCCTTCACCACTTCAAGCGTTCGCAGTCCGTCCTCTCCCGTGATGGACGGGGCCCGCTTTTCCTGCACACTCTGCACGAAATCGGCAATCAGCCGTTCGTCCATGTCTGCGGCCCACGGCAGTTGCTGGAGCTTGCCTGCTGTGTCGTCGTAGTGCAGCACATGCTGGCGGAAACCGTCTACCTCGACCGTTCCTTTCGTGCCGATGATGCGCATGGTCACATCTCCCCACGTCGGGAACGTCTTCGGCCGGGACCAGCTCGGATCAATTCCGACCACTACGCCAGACTCCAAGACCAGGCTGACCATGCCGCAGTCCTCCACCGCTAGCTCGTAAAAACGCGTATCCAGCTCCGCGTAGACGCTCTTCACCTCGTCGCCGAGCATCCAGCGCACAAGGTCCATCAGGTGGACGATATGGTCGGTCGAAGCACCGCCGCCAGACTGTTCTTTTTCCACGAACCAGCCGCCCGGCATCTGCCCGTGGTTCGTGCTGTTGATGGCGAGAATCGTGCCGAGCGCGCCTGATTGCACCAGTTCTTTTACATGTTGCATCACGGGGGCAAACCGGACCGGATACGCGACTTGCAGCATCACCTGTTCCTTTGCGCAGACCCGGATCATTTCCAGTGCATCCTGGACGTCTGTCGCAATCGGCTTTTCGCATAGCACATGCTTTCCCGCTCGGGCGCAGGCGATGACGTGCTCCTTGTGCCGCGCGTTTTCCGAGCAGACGACGACAGCCTCAAGCGGTGCCTGCAAAAACGCGGACAGGTCGCGAAAATAAGTCGCGCCGTACTTTGCCGCCATCGCTTCTCCGCGGATCGGGTCGTCGTCCCAGAGCGCTGCCAGTTCGGCCTCCGGATGACGCTGCAATTGGACGGCGTAGCTCTGGGCGTGCATATGGGCAAAGCTGAGAATCCCTACCTTCATCGGGCAACACCTCCTTCGGCAAGCTGGACAGGCTGCCCTGTCTTCGCCGACTCCCTCGCCGCCTGCACGATGTCCATGGCGCGCAGCCAATCTTCTGCATTCAGCCGGACGGCTTCCTCGCCCGCGAGATAGCGGATGAGATTGTCTCTTTGCTTCCACGGCGGGTCGATCCCTGCAAGCCGGCTGTCCCATCCGCCTGCTGCTGACGCATCTGCACGTCCGCCCGCGCCGCCCCTGCTCCAGCGAATCGGCGAGCTTTCCCGGCTGTCGTGGAGCAGCATGCCTGCATCCCCTGTCAGCTCAAAAAACGACTGCTCCGCAGACTCTGCCCACGACAGCTCCACCTGGGCGATCGCTCCCGCGCGCATTTTCAGGATGACGAGCGCATATGAAAGCACCTGCCCTGTTGCCGCGTCGGTATGTACGACCTGGTTTGCCTGCACGCGCTCCACTTCGCCGAACGTCCAGCGCAGCCAGTCAAATTCGCGCCAGCCGAGACTTGCAAAAAGGCAGCGGTCCGCGTTTTCAGCCGACGCCACAGCTCCGCGCCGCAGTCGCAAAACGCCGGGCTTGCCGATCGCCCCGTTTCGAACGTGTTCACGCGCCAACTCGTACTCCGGGCAAAAGCGCAGCGTGTCTGGCAGTTGCAGGACGCGTCCTTTTTGCTGGCACAGGCGCGCTGCCTGCAACAGCTCGTGCTCCCCGGACCGGGGGCAGCTTCCTATGAAAATGTGCGCACCCGCCTGAGCTGCCGCCGCGAGGGCAGCGCCATCCGCCTCGCCTGCGAACTCCACCACTTCCACCTTTGTTTCTGCCAACAAATTGTGCAACTCCTGCAAGCTTTCTGCCCGCCCTACCAGCTTCGCGCCGCGCACGCGCGCCCAGATGCCGAGCTGCTCATCCACAGCGTCTTTTGCCCCGACTACTGCTACTCTCCCCATGAAGCAAGCCCTCCTTTTCTCCTGATCCGCCAAGCTAAAGCGACAGCGAAAACTGGAACGTGTTCTGCAACAAAATAGCGGCGGCGCCGACGACCTCGACGTCCTCCCCGAGCGAATTTGGCCGCAGCTCCAGCTCCTCTGTCAAAATGCCGTGGGCGTATTCGCTAACATACTCACGCACCTTTTCGATCAGCAGCTCGTTTTCAAACGCGATCTCGCCCCCCAAAATGATGACCTCCGGATTGAACAGATGAATCAGGTTCACCATCCCGGCGGCCAGGTAAGAAGCCGTCTCTTCCAAAATGCTGATCGCCAGCGCGTCTTTTTCGGTCAAGGCTAGGCGAAAAATTTTCGCGTTGATCCGGCTGATGTCGCCCTCCACAAGCTCCATGATGCTGCTCGCCTTGCCTTTGGCGAGCGCCGAGAGCAGCTTCGAGTAGATGGCGGGCCAGCTCACGTAGTTTTCCAGACAACCGATATTGCCGCAATCGCACCGCATGCCCGCCCGGTCGATCGTTGTATGGCCGAACTCTCCGGCGCCGCCCTTGTAGCCGCGGTAGATCGCCCCGTCCATCAGCAGGCTCGCGCCCAGTCCGTCCCCAATCGTCACGTACAGCATGTTTTGATAGTGGCGAAATTGTCCCAGCGTCTTTTCGGCGAGCAGGTACGCATTCGTGTCGTTATCCACCCACGTCTTCAGTTGAAACCGCTGCTCGACCATTTCTTTTACAGGCGCATCCCGCAGGCGCAGCTTCGGATTGTAGCGAATGACGCCTGTCGCGGCATCGACAATCCCTTGCGTCACAATCGAAATGCCTACGCAGTTGTCGAGGCTTCCGACCTGCGCCAAAAATCGTTCGATCGTGTCCAGCAAAAAGCGGAGGACACTCTCGCCTTGCTGTAGCTTCAACGGATGCGTTTCCTTTTTTCTGACGCGCGCCTCCAGATTCATCTGGGCGATGGTCAGTTTGGAGCCGGAAAGCGAAATGCCGATCAAAAAACGGCTGTCCGGCGAAAACTGCACGAGAATCGGCTTTCTTCCCCCGTTCGACTCGCCGACTCCCACCTCGCACACGAGCGCGTCGCGGATCAGCTCGCCGACTGCCGAAGTGACGGTTGTCGGACTCAGCTTGTTCCGCTTGGCGATTTCACTTCGGGAAATGGGGCCGTATTGACGGATCGTGTCCAATATGATGGATCGGTTCAGTTCCTGGATCAGCTTCAAATCGCCCGTCCTGCGTTTGACACCATCCCTTTTATTCATGGATACCTCTCCTGCCGCGCATGCCGTTCACAGATGGCACGCGACCAGATGATCGTCGTCTGCCGCCTTTCGCAAATCTGGCGGTGTCGTCTTGCATATGTCCATCGCATACGGACAGCGCGTATGAAACAGGCAGCCTGCCGGCGGGTTTACCGGGCTCGGGACATCCCCCTGCAAAATGATGCGCTCCCGCTTCGCGCGCGGATCGGGAATCGGGACGGAGGACAGCAGCGCTTTTGTGTACGGATGCTGCGGGTTGGCAAAAATCGTCTCCTTCGGCCCGGACTCCACGAGGCTGCCCAAATACATCACGCCGATTTTGTCGCTGATGTGCTCGACCACGCTCAAGTCGTGCGAAATGAACAAATACGTCAAATGAAACTCCTCCTGCAAATCTTTCAGCAGATTGAGGATTTGCGACTGGATGGACACGTCGAGCGCCGAGACCGGCTCGTCGGCGACGATCAGCTTCGGCTTTAAAATCAGGGCGCGGGCGATCCCGATGCGCTGCCGCTGCCCTCCGCTGAACTCGTGGGCGAACTTTTCCGCGTGGTAGCTGTTCAGGCCGACGACCTCCAGCGTCTCGGCGACGGTTCGCTCCCGCTCCTTGGGGGACAGCTTCGTATGGATCACCAGCGGCTCTGCGACTACATCGCGAATTTTCATCCGCGGATTGAGCGAAGCGTACGGGTCCTGGAACACCATCTGCACCTGCTTGCGCACCTCGCGCAGCTTCGTCTCGTTCATTCTCGAAATTTCTTCGCCCGCGATCCAGATTTTGCCCTCATCCGGGGTCAAAAGCCGCGTGACCAGCCGTCCGGTCGTCGATTTGCCGCAGCCGCTCTCCCCGACGAGGCTGAACGTCTCGCCTTCGTGGATGACAAAGGAGACGCGGTTGACGGCCTTCACGCTTTTTTTGCTGGAAAAAAGGCCGCTGTCGATCGGAAACGTCTTTTTGATCCCGTCTACCTGCACCAGTGGTTTACGCATTGGCCCCCCTCCCTTCCGCATCGTACAGCCAGCAGCGGCAAAAACGGTTCTCGCCCACGCTCGCAATCGCCGGCTCCTGCTCCCAGCAGAGCGGCATCGCGTCCTTGCAGCGCGGAGCGAATTTGCAGCCTTTTGGCATGTTGTTCGGCGTCGGCACATTGCCGGGGACAGAATCCAGCCTGTCGCGCTTCTGGCCGATTTTCGGGACGGAGCCAATCAGCCCTTTTGTGTACGGGTGCTGCGGATCGTCAAACAGGTCGTAGACGGACGCCTCTTCCACGACCCGCCCGGCGTACATGACGACGACGCGGTTGCACATCTCCGCGACGACGCCCAGATCGTGCGTAATGAGCAGCATGGACATCTGCTCGTCCGCCTGCAACTGTTTCATGACGTCGAGAATTTGCGCCTGGATCGTCACGTCGAGCGCCGTCGTCGGCTCGTCGGCAATCAGCAGGCTGGGATGGCAGGACATCGCCATGGCGATCATGATTCTTTGCCGCATCCCGCCTGAAAGCTGGTGCGGGTACTCGCCCAAAATTTCTTTCGGCCGGGGAATCCCTACCTTTGTCAGCATGTTGACCGCGTGCTCGCGCGCTTGCTTGTCCGAATAGCCAAGGTGCAGGCGAATCGCCTCCATCAACTGCTCGCCAATTTTCATCACCGGATTGAGCGAGGTCATCGGCTCCTGAAAAATCATCGAAATTTCTTTGCCGCGAATCCGGCGCATGTCGTTCTCCGAGATGGACAGCAGATTCGTTCCGTTGTAGCGAATTTCTCCCTGCGTGATCTCGCCCGTCGTATCCTTGAACAGCCGCATGATCGAAAGCGAGGTGACGCTCTTGCCGCAGCCCGATTCCCCGACCAGGCCCAGCACTTCGCCCTTTTTTATATGAAAGCTGACGTTGTCGAGGACGACCGTCTTGCGTTCATCTCTCGTAAACTGTGTTTGCAGATGCTTAACCTCGATGATGTTTTCACTCATCTGCCCCAACTCCCTCGTTTAGTTCTTCGTTTTCGGGTCCAGAATGTCGCGCAGGCCATCCCCTACCAGATTGAACGCCAGCACCGACAGGAAAATCGCCAGGCCGGGAATCATCACGACGTGCGGGGAAGTGGCGAGATAATCGCGCCCCATGCTGAGCATGGCTCCCCAGTCGGGACTCTCCGGCTTTGCGCCCAGACCGAGAAAGCTGAGACTCGAAGCCGCCAAGATAGAAGTGCCGATCCTGAGCGAAAAGAAGACGATCATGCTGGAGACGGTTTCCGGAAAAATGTGGCGAAAGATGATCCGGCTGCTTTTTGCCCCCATCGAGCGCGCCGCTTCCACGAAGACCGCTTCCTTGGCCGCCAGCGTATTGCCGCGAATCAGGCGGGCAAACGACGGAATGCTGAACACCGCCACGGCCACCACCACGTTCGTCAAGCCGGGGCCGAGAATCGCCACAATGGCGATCGCGAGCAGCAGGTCGGGAAAAGCGAACATCACGTCGCTGCCGCGCATGATAAGCCGATCAATCCAGCCGCCGTAGTAGCCGCTGCACAGCCCCAAAATCGTTCCGAGCACAGCCCCCACAAATACCGAGGTAAAGCTGACGCCGAGCGAGAGACGCGCCCCGACGATTATCCGGCTCAAAATATCCCGTCCATACTCATCCGTTCCCGCCCAGTGCGCCATCGACGGCGTCTGCAGCGTGGCGTCGTAGTTCGGCTCGTACGGATCATACGGGGCAATCGCCGGGCCGAAAATCGCCACGAGCAGCAAAAACAGGATGAAAAATCCGGCCCAGAACGCCGTCTTTTGCTTCTTCCACTTTTTCCAGAACTCCCGCGCCCTGGAGCTTTTCTGTTCCACGGCAACGCCCGTTGTCTGGCCGATTTCCTTTACTACTTCCATTTACCTCGCCCCCCTTCGCCTAGCTTTCATAACGGATTTTCGGATTGAGCGCCTTGTACAAAATGTCCACCAGCAAGTTCACGAGAATGAACTCCAGCGAAAACAGCAGGATGACCGCTTGCACGACCGGATAGTCGCGGAAGGCAATCGAGTCGACCAAAAGCCGCCCCATGCCCGGAATGCTGAACACCGTCTCCACGACCACCGAGCCGCCCAACAGGAAGCCGAATTGCAACCCGGCGATCGTCACGACGGGAATCATCGAGTTTTTCAGCGCGTGCTTGCGAACGACGACGGACTCCTTCAAGCCTTTGGCGCGGCCTGTGCGGATAAAGTCCTCCTTCAGCGTCTCCAGAAGCGAGGAGCGGGTAAAGCGGGCCAGCATCGACATGATCCCCGCGCCCAGCGTCAGCGAAGGCAGCACGTAGCTTTTCCAGCCGTCGACTCCGCCCGTCGGGAACCAGCCCAGCGTGACGGAAAAAATTTGTATGAGAATGAGCCCCAGCCAAAAGCCCGGCAAGGAAATGCCGGAAATCGCCGTCAGCATCCCCACGTAGTCCGGCCATTTGTTGCGGAAGACAGCGGAGACCGTGCCGATGAGCAGCCCCAGGACGAGCGCCCAGCCCAGGCTCATAAATGTCAAATTCATCGTAATCGTAAAGCGGTTGGCAAACATGTCGCTGATCGGAAGCCCTGTTTTCAAGGAATGGCCGAGATTGCCCGTGAGCAGGTTTTGCATATAGGTGACGTACTGCAACAGCAGCGGTTTGTCCAGTCCAAGCTCCTGGCGCACGCGGGTAATCTCTTCGAGCGTGGCGTCTTTTCCCGCCGCCAAGCGGACAGGGTCCCCCGGGACGAGGTGGATAAAGAAGAAAATGAGCAGGGACACGACGAAAATGATCGGGATGATCTCGATGAGCCTTTTGACGATATAACGGAACATTTAGCGGTTCCCCCTAACGGATGGGAAAGCACAGCGGATGGCAACGCCATGCTTTCCTTCTCCCAAAGACTTTTCTTGATTGTTGCGACCAAAACGTAATAGGAAAGCAGCGTTGGGCTGCGAGCAGCGACCCAACGCTGCCAGAAAAACCGTTATTGGAATGCCGCTTCCCTCACATAGATGCCGCCGCTCGGCGTGATGTAGACGCCGTTTACGTTGGCGCGCTTGCCGTACAAAATCTCGTCGACCGCCAGGAAAATCCACGGCGCATCCTTGAAGACGTGTTCCTGAACCGTTCCGTACAGCGCTTTTTGCTTGGCTTCATCGGAAGACTGCGTCGCTTCCTTGATGCTTTGGTCCACGATGTCGTTTTTGTAAAAAGCGGTGTTGGCGCCCGCTGGCGGGAAGTTCTCGCTGCTGAACAACGAGCGCATCGCATTGTCCGGGTCCGCCGAAGACCAGCTAACGTACCACATGTTCATCTTCGCTTCCTCTGGCGATTTGATGCCGTAGATTTCGTCCGACAGCGTCGCTTCCTCCATCGACTTCACTTCTACAGTCACGCCGATTTTTTGCAGTTGTTGCTGGATGAACTGCATGCCTTTCATCGTGTCGGAGTTCGTGTTGCCCCAGATTTCTGTTGTAAAGCCGTTTTCGTAGCCCGCTTCCTTGAGCAGTTGCTTCGCCTTTTCAATGTTGTACTCATAGACGCCCTGCTTGGCGTAGTGCGCGATCGTCGGGGACATGACCGATTCCAGTTGCGTGCCGTAGCCTGCCTTCACCACTTTGATAAACGCATCCTTGTCGACCGCGTAGTTGATCGCCTGGCGCACGCGCAGATCGTCAAACGGCTTTTTCAGCATGTTGATCGAGACGTAGCGGGTGATCGTGGACGGCGTGCGCTCCACCTTGACGCCTTCTGCTCCGCCAAGTGTCTCGGCCTGTTGCTCTGGCAGCGGATAGATGACATCGGCCTCGCCAGTTTTGAGCATCGCTACGCGCGAGCCGTTTTCCGGCACGGGCTTGTAAACGATTTTCCCGACCTTGGCCGCGCCTTTGTTCCAGTGATCGGGGTTCAGCTCGACGGTCAGATGGTCGCCTTGTACCCATTCCACGAATTTGTAAGGGCCAGTGCCGACAGGGTTTTTGGAAATTTCCTTGCCGTACTTTTCCAATGCCGCCGGGCTGATGATGCCTGTCGTGAACTTGTTAATCATCGCGGAAAACGGCTGGGTCAGCGTCACTTTGACGGTGTACTCGTCGACAACCTCTGTGCTCTTGATGTATTTGTAGTTGCGGTACGCCCGCAGATTGTTGTCCTGGTTGCTCATCCGGTCGAAGTTGATTTTGACCGCTTCGGCATTGAACGGCGTGCCGTCGTGGAACTTGACGTTTTGCCGCAGCTTGAACGTGTACTCGGTCGCGTCCTCATTGACCGAATATTCGGTCGCCAGCCCCGGCATGAGCTTCAAGTCTTTGTCGTAAATCAGCAGCCCTTCATACATCGAGGTTTGCACGCCAGAGGACAGGGCATCCCCGGTATTTTGCGGGTCCATCGTGATGAAGTTTTCGTTTACGGCGATCACCATCTGGTCTTTCTGCGGTGCGCCCGTTTCCGTGTTCGCGCCCGTGTTGGTCGACGCTGCCGGAGTCCCGCCTCCGCTGGAACATCCAAAAAGTAATGCCACTGAAAAAAGTAAGACAGATGCTGCTCGCAAGTACGATGCTTTTTTCATTCCCCTTTTCCCCCTTACAAGGTTCTGTTTATGGATGCAATCTTGTTTATGGATGCAATCTGGATGTCCGCTGCTGGGCACGGCCGCCATTTTTCTCAGGAAGAGAAGACGACCTCGCGTCCGGTCTGCGCCGATTCGTAAATGCCGCAGAGAATTTTCATCATCTCTACGCCGTGTTCCACTGGGCTGAGTGTCTCTTTTTCGCCCAAAATGTATGAGATAAAGTGGTCGATTTCATTTTGAAAGCCTTGCTTGAAGTCAAACGACAGCTTGTCGATCTGCGGCGTGACGTTGAGGATCGTGTCGTGCTTTTCCGTGATGATGGAAAGCTCCGGCTCCACCTCTGCGCCGCCTTTGTCCCCGTACAGCTTCACGGCCAGCTCCTCTTTTTTGGCGTGCAGCGTGTAGCTGACATCCACGAACAGGGAAGCGCCGTTTTCGAAGCGGATCAGCGCGTTTGCCATATCCTCGACCGTATTTTTGCTCGGATCGTAGTCAGCCGCTTTGTAAAAAGACAAGTTTTTGACGTGGGCGCGGTTGCCGAGCTTGTTGTATGTATTGCCGCTTACGGTCGCAACCTTCGGGCAGCCCATCAAATACCAGCACAGGTCGATCACATGTACGCCGAGGTCGATCAGCGGCCCGCCGCCGGAGCGCTCCTTGTCCGCAAACCAGCCGCCCGGATTGCCCAACCGGCGCAGGCAGGATGCTTTGGCGTAATAAATCTCTCCCAGCTCGCCCGCGTCGATAAACTGCTTGAGCAACTGCGCATTGGTGTCGTACCTTCTGACGAAGCCGACCTGGAGCCGCTTGCCGCTCTGCTTTACCGCTTCCTCAATCAGCAGGGCGCTCTCTACCGAGGTGCTGAGCGGCTTTTCCAGCAGCACGTGCTTGCCTGCGCGCAGAGCGGATACGGCAATGTCGGCGTGCGTGTTGTTCCATGTGCAGATGCTCACCGCGTCAATCTGCGGGTCAGCCAACGCTTCCTCCAGATTGCTGTAGTGCGCCGCCGCCTCGTACTTTTCTGCTTTTTCCTTCGCCCGTGCTTCGTTGAAGTCGACGACGGCCTGCAACTGTGCGCGGTCATTTTGCTGATACGATTGCAGGTGCATGTCCGAAATCGAGCCTGCCCCGATCACCGCAACCTTTACCTTTTCCATGCGGATGTTTCCCCCCTGTGTCGTTTAACTGGTTAATTTATTTTTTCAGTGGAGTTATTAATTGAATGATACAAAATAATCTTAATCTTTGCAATATAGTTTCCGCGAGAAAATGGGAAGATTTGCTTCCTGCCCGTCCCACGAAAAAAACGACCCTGCCGCCCCGACCGCGCCCGCCTCTACGCCGACCTGTTGCAGCGCGAATTTCACCTGGTTCGCCATGGACGGGATGCACCGTTCCCTGACGCTTTTTTCTGCTTCCGCAAGCAGGATGGACGAAGCGTTCATGACGCCTCCGCCGAAGACGATTACTTCCGGGTTGAACAGATGAATCAGGCTGGTCGTGCCCACGCCCAAATAAAAGCCCGCCCGCTCTACGATCTCGATGCAGGCGCGATCTCCGGCAAGCGCCGCTTCTCCGATCGCTTTTGCCGTCAACGCCTCGCCCGTCGTCAAGGCACCGCCTGCACCTGCCAAAACAAGCTCGCCCGCCTCGACCTGCTTGCGCGCCAGCTTTTCAATCGCCGTCCCGGAAGCGTACAGCTCCAGGCAGCCACGGTTGCCGCAGCCGCACAACGGGCCGTTCCAGTCGATGGAAATGTGGCCGAACTCGCCAGCCCCGCCTTCCGCCCCCTGCACCAGTTGGCCGCCGCTGATGATCCCCGCCCCGACTCCCGTGCTGACCGTCACATAGATCATGTTCTGCGTCCCCTTGCCCGCGCCCCACATCCACTCCGCCACCGCAGCGGCATTCGCGTCATTCATCAGCCGGACAGGCAGCCCGAACCTGTCTGCAATCAGCCTGCCAATCGGAACATTCCGCCAGCCGAGATTGCCCGCAAAAATCACTTCGGCAGCCGCGCTGTCGATGACTCCGGCCGAGGCGATGCCGACTCCGCGCACGCTTCGCCGCTCCACCTGCGCCGCAGCCAAAACGCCTTCGATCGCCGCCAACACTCTGTCGATCACCGCCTCCGCTCCTTCCTGCGAAGCCGTAGGCAGCAGCGTCTGTCCGAGCATTTTTCCACTGCTGTGCACCAGTCCTGCCAATATTTTCGTCCCACCCAAGTCCAATCCAATCGCATACTCGTCCCGTGCCATGCGCGTCCACTCCTTCCGTTGCTCTGATTCCTGCAAAATGATTGCTACCGCTTACATTATTTTCTCCAATGGCTTTACAAAGTTGCTTAGCTTTAGTTTTAGCACAGGTCGGAAAGAAAATAAAGCATTCGCACTTTTCTGACTAAAAAAGAAAAGCCCGGCCCCCGCACGCATCCCGCTACGTCAACAGGCCACTCCACCAACATGCCGCATTAGAAAACTTGGCTGCGCCAAGCCATTTGCCCAGCCTTAGTTGCACGAAAAAACCCTTCCTGCCTGCTACAGAAAGGGCCTCTCCTGCTATGCTCCCGTTTTCGCTACTTGACTACTTGACTACTTGACTACTTGGCTACTTGAACCAGCCTTTTTCCTTGAAATGCATGATCGCCTCGATCCGGTTGCTCACGCCGAGCTTGTCGAGAATGACGGAAATGTAGTTGCGCACGGTCCCCGTCGTAATGAAAAGCTGGCTGGCGATCTCCTTCGTGTTTTTGCCGTCCGCGATCAGCAGCAGCACTTCCTTTTCCCGCTCGGTCAACGGATTCTCCTGTCCGTACGCCTCATCCACCAGCTCCGGGGCGTAAATCCGCTTGCCCGCCATGATGCTGCGAATCGAGCTGGCCAGCTCCTCGCTCGGGCTGTCCTTGAGCAGATAGCCGTTGGCCCCGGCCTTCAGCGCGCGCTCGAAGTAGCCGGGACGGGCAAAGGTCGTCAGGATCATCACCTTGCAGCCGCTGCCTTTCAGCTCCTCTGCGGCATCCAGACCGCTTTTTACAGGCATCTCGATATCCATGATACAGATGTCAGGCTTGTGCAAATGCACCAGCTTGACGGCATCCTCGCCATTGCTCGCTCTCCCGACGACCTGCATATCTTCTTCCAGATCGAGCAGCGAAGCCAGGGCGCCAAGCAGCATGCGCTGATCCTCTGCAATGACGATGCGAATCATGATCCCGCCTCCTTTTCCGGTTGTTGGAAGGCGTTTGGCACCCGAAAGACGACCTGGGTGCCAGACTCCGACGACTGAATGTCCATGCTGCCGTTGACAAATTCCAGCCGCTCCCGCATCCCGCGCAGCCCGTTCCCCCGGCAAACAGATTCCTCTGCCATCCCGCTGCCGTTGTCGATGACGCGCACGATCAGATCCGTCCGGGCTGGCTCGATGACGATGGAGCATGCCGTGGCGTTGCTGTGCTTGACGACGTTTGTGACGGCTTCCTTGAGGCACATGCTGAGCACGTTTTCCGCCATCAGGGAGGTGTGCTTCAAATCCGGATCGCCTTCCACGGATAACTCGATTTCCGCCGCCTTGAAAATTTGCTTGATGCGGAACATTTCCTCCGCAAGCCGCGTCCCCCGCATCTGCGTGACCATTTCCCGCACTTCCTTCAACGCAATTCGCGCCGTCTGCCTGATTTCCTCCAGCTCCGTTTGCGCGCGCACAGGGTTTTTATAGATCAACTTGCTCGCCAGGTCGCTTTTCAGGCCGATCAAGGACAGCTTTTGCCCCAGCGTATCGTGCAGGTCGCGGGCGATGCGCTGCCGCTCCTCCAGTTTGACCAGCTCGGATATCCGCTTGTTCGCGTGGTTCAGCTCTCCCTGCAGCTTTTCCCGCTTGTTCCAGTTGTACGTCGTCACCGGCAGCAGAATGACGGCGATCAGGCTGACGAGCACAAACGGCAACTGGTTGAAAAGCTGCGCGTTTTTCGAGAGAAAGCCCATGTTGATCGTCACGACGGTGCTAATCAAATGAATCGTGTACAGCGTGATAAAGCCGATCTTGTTCTGGATATTGCCGATGAAAAACGCCAGAAACAGCGAGAAGTACACATAGCCGAACATGACGGTCATCGCAATCGAAATCACGATCTGCAAGCTGGTCCAGAAGTAAATCAGCCAGCCCTTGGAGAGAAACGCCAGGACGTAGCAGACGAAAAACAGGATAATCATCGCGATTCCGCTCACGACCTCGTACGTGGACGACGAGCGAAAGATGAAGTAGAACGGCAGGATGTAGAAAACAACCCACACATAAGGACTAAGGCCCGTGTTTTTATGGAGAATGTGATACCACTTTTGCATGGATGCCCACCTTTTTTTCTTCGCCACTACTTATCAGTGTATCGGAATGCAGGGGATTCGGGCAGGCTTATTTTCTTTCCAAACTGGCTTTTTTGCTGTGCAGCGCGTCGATAATCGCCTCAGCCGATGCCGACATTAGCTTGACTTGCTGCTGTTTGCGTTCCTTGATTTCCTTGAAGCTCACAAAACGCTTGCTCTCTTCATCCCACAGGCGGAAGCGCAACGATTTCACGCTTGTAGACAGCGTAATCGTCGTCGCCATTTGCAGCGGCGGCGTCTCGTTGTGCGCTTTTTCCAAATTGTAGTTTGGCACCTTCGGGCTCAGATGATGCACGTGGTGGAAGCCGATATTTCCCGTGATCCACTGCAACACTTTCGGGAGCTTGTAGTAGGAGCTGCCCTCTACTGCGGCCTTCACGTAGCTCCACTCTTCCTCGTTTTCAAAATACGAATCCTCGAACTGATGCTGCACGTAAAACAGCCAAATCCCAAGCAACCCGGAGACAAAAAAGACGGGAAGCTGCACGAGCAAAAATGCTTGCCAACCGATCGCCCAGATCAGAAGCGCATACAGGCCAACCAGCAACACATTGGTCAAATACGTGTTCAATCGCTCTTTGCGGCGGGCTCCTTTGCGATTGAAGCGGTATTGCAGCGCAAATACAAAAATCGGACCGATCCCGAACATGACAAATGGATTGCGGTAGATGCGATAGGCGATTTTACGCCAAAGCGGAGCGGCGAGATATTCCTCCACCGTCAAAATCCAGATGTCGCCGACACCGCGCTTGTCGAGGTTGCTGCTCGTCGCGTGGTGAATGGAGTGGCTTTGCTTCCACTGTTCGTACGGGACGCATGTCAGCACGCCCGTGATCGTGCCGAGAATGTCATTGGCCCGACGGCTTTTGAAAAAAGACTGATGGCAGCAGTCGTGAAAAATGATGAACGTGCGGATGACAAAGCCGGCTGTCAAAATCGCCAGCGGCAACGTCAACCAGTACGATACGGACAGGCTGAGATAGGCGCCATACCAGAGCAAAAGCAGGGGAAGAATCGTGTTGACCATCTGGCGAATGCTCGACTTGGTGTCTGTTTTTTCAAAGGGGGCCACATTCTTTTTGAGCTGGGCGATGTTCGATTGATGCATCAATTGGTACCTCCTCGATTGAACTGCGCGGATGACTCAGGTTGCATCAGACGCATTTTTCTATCTATATTGTAAGAAATACGCGCTGGCCCCTGTAGTCATAAACGTCAAGTCGAGGGTATGACAAATGTCATGGTTGAAAAAAGAACTGGAAAATTTAGGGTGTGTGAACGATCACGAAAAATACTCCAACAAATAAACCGTCTGCTCCTGCGGCTTCCACAGAGCAAACACCGTCCCGCCGCCGATCGCGGACATGAAGCGGAAGCGCTCCGTCGCTGCGCAAACCATGCTCTTGTCGATTCCGTAATCGAATTTGACGTTCCATTGCAGGTTCATGAAAAACTCTTCGCTCATCTCCTGCGCCGTCTCCCGAGCGATCAGCACTGGCGAATCGTCATGGCCCCAGCCTTCCGTCAGCTCGGTAATATGGCGAAATTCGCCAGTCCGCTCGTAATGATATTTCGTAAATTCGTAACTGTAAAACGCCTCGGCATAGTAGTCCACGTCAAAATCGGCCACTTCGGCCAATTCGTCGATCATCCGCTCCTTGTACGCCGCAACCGTTACTTTTTCCTTCCAGTACGTTTCCTTGTTTTGCGCAAAATCGGCCTGCAGCAAGGCGTAGACTTCCTCCACGTTGCCTTCGCCAAACACCGCCAGGTCGCCGAGAAACTCGTACTTGCCTGCTACGTAGCGAAAGCCGAAAAAATTGTTTTCCGCATTGCGGTACTCTCTCTCACAGTAAAGGCCATCCGTGCCGAGCAAATGAAACGTGTACTCTCTGCCGTCCTGCCTACAGGCAAAGCTGAGCAGCGGCCTGAAGTAACAAGCGAGCCTCTCGTCTGTAAAAACATCGCTTGCCTTCGGATACAGGATTACTCCGTCTTCGTGCCATTTTTTCGCCATGTTTCTCTCCTCCTCTATCTCTACAGCCACGGACCGAAAAAGTCTTGTACCGCCTGCCTGGAATAGCCGTCCTCGCCGCCCCACTTGTATCGCTCGAAATTCAGCACATTCAAATCCTCGTCCACATACGATTCCCGGGAGGCGATATGGAAGCTGTCGCACACGTAGCAATCCCCGTGCATCGCGTAGGCGACGCCGTTTTCCGCTGCGGTATATCTGCCTGCGTTGCTTGCAAACGGATGCAGCGTAAACTGCCGGGTCAACGCCCAACTGGAGAGCGCGCTGCGCAAGTGCAGCTTGCGGGTGGACAAGCTGTGCAAAAAGGCGGCCGCTACCTTTTCCTTCGGCACCTTTTCATGCCATTCCACGACCTGGCGCACACACTCGTCATGATGAATCGTTAGCGGATCGAACATCAGCCCTTTGCTTTTCGCATAGGCAAAATCTTCACCCGAATAGTCGTAGGGGCGACTTTTCCAGCCTTGGCTGCTCCAAAATGCCTGGCTTTTTTATCCACAAAGGATTCCCCTTCCTTGTCCATGCCGAGCATCCTACACAGGTATATTTTTCCTTCCATATTTTAGCGCATAATCGCATCGAGGCTATAGCCTAAAAGACACTTTTTCCAAATTTCACAGTGGTCGCCCTCCCGTTCTGTTCCCTTTCCAGGGCTTACGAGAAATATTTTCCTGCTGGATGATAAAAAAATTTAGTGGGGAAGGCTCCGCGAAGCGGCTGACGAGCACCGTCTACGAATGGAACAAAGATTTGCGAAAATACGAGCGCACAGCAACGGCTGTCTCTCCCCAGTAGAAAACGCGGCTGCACCTTGCCATTGGCGGAAGAGGAGCCTTTGCCTTGGTTGCACTTGCACGGCTGCAAACAAAAAAAGACCTCATCCCTTGCCCGGATGAGGTCTTGTGCGTTGCGTTGTTTATTGGATTGGCTCGCTATTTACTGGACATCAAGGCGCTTCATGATGTCGTCGAGCAGCAGGTTGGCCGCTTTGATGCCGCCTGCCGTGTTCCAGATCGTCTCGCTAACCTGGAATACTTGGTTGTTTTTCGATACGTTCAACGATTTGAAAACTGGGCTGTCCATCCACTTTTTCGCCATGTTGGTAATATCGGTGGCGCCTTTTTCTTCCGATACCCAGTAGAACAGGACGTCTCCATCCATGACGGACATGCCTTCTTCGGACACGAACTCCGCGAAGTTGTTCACGTCTTGCGAAGCTGGACGCGCGATGCCCAGTTGTTCGAGCAAGACACCGCTGAAGGTATCCTTTTGGTAAATCTGCACGCCTTTTTTCGAGAATTTCGCTACGGATACTTTGGTAGCCGTCTTCGAGCCAAGCTTTTCTTTGGCTGCGGCTACGCGCTCGTCAAACTCCTTGAGCACCTTCTCGCCTTCCGCTTTTTTGTTCACCGCTTCGGCATAGAGAGCGAAGTTGGTTTTCCATCTGCCCGACAGCTCTTCCGCGAACACGGTTGGCGCGACCTTGGACAGTTGGTCGTACACTTTTTCATGACGGACTTTGTTTCCGATAATCAGGTCTGGGGAAAGCGATACAATCTTTTCGAGGTTCGGCTCGGTTTCAAAGCCGAGAGACTCTACCCCTGCCATCTCGTCCTTGATATGGTCGTACCAAGGTTCGCCTTCCCACGATTGCACGGCAGCGATTGGCTTCACGCCGAGAGCGAGCAGCGCTTCCGTTCCTTCGTTGGTCAGGATGATGACGCGTTGCGGCGTTCCTTTGATCTGGGTCGTACCCATGGCGTGCTTGATCTCGCGCACTTCGCCTGCTTCCGCTGGAGCTGGCTGGGCGGCCGTTGTGCTTTGCTCCGTCGTCGCTTGTTGCTGGGCTGGCTGCTGTGTCTGCTGTGCCTGATTGGCACCTCCTCCGCAGCCTGCCAGAACAAACAGCATGCAAAGAGAGAAAAAGCTGGTCATGATGTGGCGCATGGTTCGTGCGCTGGTCTTTCTTTTCATATCGAGATATGCCCCCACTTCTATCAGTCGCTTGATTGATAACCATTATCAATTGATAGTATATAGAGACTGCTCCCGCTTTTCCATGCACGCCATTGCCTGTTTTATATGGACGGGATTGCCCGCAAAAAGTACGCCGTGCACTGCTCGATCATGTACTCCCTGCCCAGCGGCCCCCACGGGTCCCAATTTTTGCTCTCCGGATAGTACACCTTGTTTTCCCGAACAGCCCGTAAGCTTTGCCACAGCGGGTTCGGCCACAGGCGCTCCACGTCCTCTTTTTCGCTCCAGAACAGGATGATGCGCTCAGGGTCGATCCTGACCAGCTCCATCAACGCGTCAGGCTTGTAGGAGGCGTGTGTCACATGCGGATCGGGCTGGAAGCCGAGCTTGTCATAAAACAGGTCGGTCAAGGCGTGCCCTTCCGTCCCGTACAGCCGCACCTCATTCTCCAGCACCCGGACGATCGTCCATTCGCCTTGGCGCGTGACGGGGAGAAGCGCCTCTCTTGCCGCTTTCTCCACTTTTTGCACGTGGTCGATAATCCGCTGGGCCTGGTTCTCCTTATTGAAAACCGTGCCGATCTGCCGTTGATACTCGTGCCAACTCAAGTAGCCGTTGAACATGAACGTCTCCCCGAGCTTTTTCCACTCTCCCTGCCCCTGCTCCTGTCCCGTGTCGATCTGCACAATCACGTCAGGCGACAAAGGCAAAACCTCCTGCGGCGTGATGCTGCGCTCCGCATTCAACGCCTTCGTCCCGCGCAGGCGCTGCTGCAAATAAACCGGAAACCCGGTTCGCGTCGGGAAATAGTTGGGAAACGACGGGGCGGCAATCGGCTGAATCCCGATCGCGAGGAAGTGATCTTGCAAAAACAGCTTGCTCGCGATCGCCACGCGCTGGCCCGCCTGCTTCATGTAAATTTGCGGCGACAAGCCTTCCCGCTTTTTGAACAGACGGCTGAAATAAAGCTCATCCGAAAAGCCGACACTGCGGGCCACGTCTTTGACGCGGTTGGCGGAAGAAGACGAGGACAGCATCGCCTTCGCCTCCTCCATCCTAAGCTGCGTCAAATACTCCCCCGGCGTCATCCCGACTGCCCGCTTGAACGCCCGGCAGTAGGAGCTTGGCGTCAACCCGGCCAGCTTGGGCAAGGCCCCGAGGTCCAAAGCCTCGCGAAAATGCTTTTTCATGTAGTCAATCGTCGCGGCAACGGAGCTGTCCCCGCCTTTTGCCCGAGCGCTTCGCTCCTCGCAAGCCGTGGCGAGCAAGTCGTAAAACAACGACTGGGCGCGCAGATGCAGGCATTCGTCCGCTTCTTGCCCCAAGCGGTACAACTCCTCCAGCTTCGTCACAAAAGCGGATGCGGACGCGACAGGAAACACTTCTGCTCCCGCCGCTTCCCCCGCCAGCCGCTTCTGTGCGCCGGGTGCTGCCGCTTGCTTGCCGCCTGCTGGCGATGCCGCGTCGATCCGCGTATAGTGCAGCCGATACATCTGCAGCGGTCCCGAGGGAACGGACAGCTCGTCAATGCGCATCGCAGGAGTCAGCATGATGAGCGTGCCCGCCTCGATTCCATGCTTTTTGCCATTGACGGTAATCTCTCCGCTGCCTTCTGCCACATAGCAGAGGACGTATTCTTCCAGTCGCAGTTGCCGCAGACGAAAGCCTCTTTTCAACCGCTGCTTGCGAAAAGCAGTCCATACATAAGCATGACAACCCCGGCTGTTCCTCATCAGACTCACATCCTTGCTTTCGTCATTATCTGTACAAGAAAAAAG
Source organism: Brevibacillus sp. FW306-2-1A-C05A (assembly GCF_058781555.1). NCBI lineage: Bacteria > Bacillati > Bacillota > Bacilli > Caryophanales > Paenibacillaceae > Brevibacillus > Brevibacillus sp. FW306-2-1A-C05A. Next base: position 44,153 of record NZ_JBYSWV010000020.1, on the reverse strand, counting down.
TAGCCAAGCGTCGGTGCAGCCGCCTGTACTACTCCTTTTTTGTTCGATCATGCTGGATCGCATCTCTGTCTACGATTGTCGTACTTTTGCCGCACGGAACATCAGCAGGAACAAATACGGCGCACCCAACAGCGCAACCACGATGCCTGACGGGATGTCTTTTGGAATCATCACGACTCTCCCGAGCAAGTCGGAGGCGGCCAGCAAGACCGCGCCCAACAGCGCGGAGACGACGACTGCCCTGCGGTGGTGAGCCCCGACCAGCAAGCGTGCCGCATGCGGCGCGAGCAAGCCGATAAACCCTACAGCCCCGACGCTGGCAACAGCCGCCGAAGCGAGCAGCACCGCAATGACCGCTACAGCGAGTCGCGTCCGGCGAACTTGCAAGCCCAAGCCAATCGAGCTTTCATCGTTAAAGGCGAGCAGGTCCACGCGGCGTCCCAGCCACCAGGCGAGCGGAGTCAGCACGAGGATCGCGGGCAGCAGTCGGCTTATTTCCGTCCAGCCGCGTCCGTATGTGCTGCCTGCCATCCAGGCGAGCGCCGGTGCAGCCAAAAGCTGTGCTTTTACGATCAAAATATTGATAAAAGCGGCGCCTGCTGCGGCAACCGCGATCCCGACCAGCGTGAGAATGATCGGGTTCAAGCCTCTCCGCCACGACACCGCATACACAATCGTTGCGGAGACAATCCCTCCGAGCATGGCTCCGAGCGGCATCCACGCGGAAAACGGCGGGAACACGAGCAGCAAGAGGATGGCTCCCACGCCCGCGCCGCTGGTCACCCCGACAATTTGCGGATCAGCGAGCGGGTTGCGCACGGCGCTTTGCATGAGGCTGCCGCTGATCGCCAAGGCCACTCCCGCCAGCATCGCGGTCAAAAGCCGCGGCATCCGCAGCTCGAACAGAAGCTGGCTGTACATCTCGTTTCCTTGTCCCATGAAAACGGCGATGATTTCCGCCCAAGGCAAATACAGATTCCCGATTGCCAGGCCGGACATCCAGACGAGGACGAGCAGCACGCACAAGATGACGACGACGATCGGATACGGAACTTTGCGCTGCCAGCCGCCTACGCTCATCGAGGTCTGCGCCCCGGAGCCTGTGCCTCCGCTCAGCTTGCGGGATACCCGCATCGCCAGCCAGATCAGCCACGGCCCGCCAATCGCCGCCGTAATCGCACCTGCAGGCAGCTCGCCGTACGCATTGATAAACGTGCGTGAGATCGTGTCAGAGACAACGAGCAGCGCCGCCCCCCAGATCGCACTGATCGGCAAAAGCCAGATGTGTCTTGTCAGCCCGCTGAGCCGCACCAGATGCGGTGCCACCAGCCCGATAAAGCCGATCGGCCCGACTACGCTGACGCTGACACACGTAATCAAAATCGCGATGAGCATGGCGATCAGGCGCGTTTTGCCGACCTTTTGCCCAAGCGACTGCGCTGTTTCTTCGTTAAAGCTGAGCACGTCAAGCTGTCTGGCCATCAGGCAGCTCGCTGCCACCCCGAGCAAAATCAGCGGCCAACTGAACTGCACCCCTGTCCAGTCGTTTTGCTTCAACGAGCCTGAACCCCAGATGAAGATGCCCTGTGTCGTTTCTTCATTAAACAAAATAATGGCACTGGTCAGCGAAGAAAACACCAGGGTAACGATCATCCCGGACAAAGCTACGCGCACGGGCGTTCCTTTTCGCCCACCCGCCATGTAGTAAACGGCAGCAGCAGCCAGTATCCCTCCCGCCATGGCAAATGGCAGCGGGTACTGGTGCAGGATCGCCGGCCAAAAAACCATTCCGAAAACGACAAACAAATAGGCTCCGGCATTTACGCCCAGCGTCGTTTCCGAAGCAAGCGGATTTCGCGTCACGGTCTGCATCATCGCTCCCGCAACCGCCAAAGCCGCGCCGGATAAGAGCCCCATCACCGTTCTCGGCAGACGGACGCCGTGAATCATCTGATGGTCGGCAATATCTTGTGGGGAGAGGATCGCTTCGATCACGGTACGTACCGAGATGTCAGCCAGTCCTTGTGTCAGGCTGACAAATGTGAGCAACACCAGAAGCACGAGGCCGCCAAGCAGCATCCATAACGGCCTCAAGCCTTCTCTTGAAGAAGAAGGGGCTTGATGGATGCCGCTTGGGGCATCGCTTTCACGCTTGGCCAGACTCATTTCGCCAGCAGATCAGCAGCTTTTTTCGCCATGATTTGTGCGGACAATGGACCGCCGTATGGCCACATGTCGCCGCCCAATGCGTAAATGCGATTTTCTTTGACAAATTTGAGGCCGTTCCAAACCGGGTTGTTTTTCAACTGGTTCTCGATGACGTTGTCATCGTCCTGAATGATGTGCAGGAAGTTGGCATCCTGGAGCGCAGGAAGTGCTTCCACGTCTGTCGTCGTCATTCCGTTCATCTCAAATTTCTTAGGTTTGTATGCGTTGGTCAGTCCGACGCGGTTCAGAATTTGGATCGCGGTAGAGTTGTCCGTGGACAGACGGAATTCTACTGCGTTCTGGTTGCTGTAACCCATGGCGAGTACGATTGGCGTTTTGTCCATGCCAGCTTTGACAATTCGCTCTTTTGCCTCTGCATAAGTTTTGTCGAGCTCTTTCAGCACATTTTCTGCTTCCGCATTTTTGCCCAAAATATCGGCAATTTCCTTAAAAGTGGCAATCATTTGGGTATATTGATCGCCCTGGCCTTCTGCCGGGTTGGATTCAAACGCGATGGTTGGCGCAATTTTGCTCAACTCGTCGTAGTTCGCTTCCACGTTGCGCTTCATGCCGATAATGAGGTCAGGCTTGAGGAGCATGATAGATTCCAAGTTTGGCGCGACGCGGCTTCCCACGTCCACTACATCCGGGGCAATTTCCACAGGGAGCTTGACCCACTTTTTCATATTTGGAATATCGGCAATTCCTACAGGCTGCATGCCGAGAGCCAGAACATGCTCAGCGCTGCTCCATTCCAGAGCAACAACGCGCTTAGGAACGCCTTTGATTGTCGTTTCTCCCATCAAGTGCTTGACAGTGCGCACTTGTTCTTCCGCCGCCTTGTCTGCCTCTGGCTGCGCAGATGCTGCCGGCTGTGCCTGCCCGGAACCGGATTGGGCGTTTTGAGTAGCAGTCCCTCCGTTCCCGCACGCTGCCAACAGAAGCATGGCAGACAAAAAGACGAGCAGGATTGGTAACTTCGTGATACGCATGCGATGACTCCCCCTTTTTTACGTTGCAAGCATTCTAAAGATGATTACTGGCGATGGTCATGTCTTCCACTATTAAATGATAATGATTATCATTTTCTTTGTCAATATTAGAATATGCAGATATGTTCGATTTTCGTGCCTTGCTGATCGAGGCGAAATGAAGTAGTCATTCGCCCCAAGTACCGTTTTGTCCCGGATTTTGCGAGGGTTTTGACGGTCTTTTTGGCATAAAAAAAGACACTCCGTTCATTCCGAGTGCCTAGAAAATAGGAATAAGATTTAAAAAGGGTTTACCTTCTTACCACTCAACAGAAGTACAAGTTACCGGAAGTATCCCCGTTATCAACCTCCGCTGGCTCTGCTCGGCCAGAATGGCCATCGATTGTTGCCTCGAAGTCATGACCTATTTTATGTCCCTTTGCATTCTGACTAATCGTGTACGACTGTGAAGATACCCAAACATCAGATTCCCTTAGAACATCATCAAAATACTCATTGTCCTCTACCTTAAATTCATGCCAATCGCCGGAAAGACTTCCATTTGAATCAAAAATCTCTATGTCTCCAGATGTATCCCAAGATACACTCGCGCCGGGAGGCCATGTAAGATCAAAATCTACACTACCAGAAATACTGGAATCATCAGGAAGCCACCCTTTTGTAATGATATTACTTGTTTTATCCGCATCAAGTCTGTCCACAAATTCTCTCGATTCAAAAACTTCAATCTCATTAAGCGGCTGGTCTGCACGGAAATAGACATAGCTTTTTGTATCAGGGTTAGAGGGAGTGTCATCTTTATAAACTTCCCAGACATGGTATGATTTTGCTAGTCTCTGTTGGGTAGAATTAATATCAATAAAGTTATTCATTTCCGTTTCCCAAGTGTATATATTTGAAAATGAATCTGGAAGGTTCACGTCTATTCCCGCTGCTTTGGCTATATTTGGACTTAGAAAGCTATTTTGGGATTTTCGAGGGTTAGCGATCTTATTTATTTTAATATTGTATCTCTTTGTGATATTCTCGAGATCTTCCAGATTATAGCGTTGATTTTCTCGATTAATCGAGATAACAGATGACAATTTCACCTGGTTATTTTCAAATTTGTAACCAAACAGATCAAGCGAGTATGTTGAATCTTTCGGATACTCAGGGGACAAACCCAAATCCGGTTCAAAAGTGTTTATGATATTTTCCGCATCAAGTTTTTCGCCGAAAATATAAAAAGGCTTGTGTTCTTTTTTAGCTTGTTTATACCATTTTTTCACCTTCGTGTCCTTTAGATTCGATTCAGCGATCCAAAGCGCATCGATCTCATCTGGAATTTCTTGAATATCCTCTTCTAATATTTGGATGGATTCCTCTACTTTACCAAGACTTCTCTGTTCACGGGTAGCTTCTTCAATTGTTTTACCGACAGCGCTATTTTGCTCATAGCCAATTACGCCAATTTTAAAAGGGCCTTGTTTTATTTTTGAGGTAGTAATCTCTACTTCTTGAGCTTCAACACCAAAGTTCCCCGCAACCACTGTCATGAGTAGAACAATACACGTCGAAATTTTTAGTATTTTTCTCCCCTTCATCAAACTCAACTCCTTTTTTGCATAAAAAACACCATTTATAATACTTAAATGTCAATCATTGGAGAGCGCCTTTATTATACCTAACATTTTCTGGTTTGACAGTTCTAATCGACTTGCCCTCGTCTCAAACTGAGTTGTGTACATTGGATCAAGCATTAGCCCTGGGCTTCCTCAGATTCCACCTCGCAATAGACTCCACTGTCTTTGGCTAACGATAAGCGCTCGCCCCACAACCAAAAATCCCCCTCATGCGAGGAGGATTTTTCCTTTTTACTTCCTTCTACTACACTTCTTTCGGCAACACAATTCCCCGGTAGAGCTGAACTGTGACGAGGTAGTAGATCGCGTACACGGCTACGAAAATGACCGTTGGAATCCAGATGTTTACATATGGGTCCAGCAGGATGATCGAAAACATTTCCATCCCAACGAGCACGTGCAGCAGGCCCAGCAAAGCCGGGAAGACGAACACGACAAACAGCTCCTTGTAGATCGAGCCGACCAGCAGCTCCTTGCGCACGCCGATTTTTCGCAACATGCTGTAGCGGTCTTTGTCGCGGGTGGCCCCGGACAAAATTTTGAACATCAGGCAACTTGCCATCATCGCCAGGAACGCAATCCCGAGGAAAAAGCCCATAAACATCGTGCCGCTGGTAAAAGCGTACACTTGCTGGTACGTGCTGTATTTGGAGTTGATGGAGACTTCATGGTCCTCGTCAACATGCTCAGGCTTGAGCAGCTTCATTTGGCGCTCGTCCATCGCTTTCAAGTCGGCTTTGTACTTGAGGTAGTCATCCACTTGCGCCACGAGAACTTTGTGCTCGCTGCCCTTGATTGCCGCATACGTCTCCTGGTCGACGATTTGCACGGCATGGTCCGAGAGCATCTCGTAACTGCTGATGAACTCGCGGGAAATCGCTTGGCTCCACTCATCCGGCACCGCGGCAAGCTGCGGATCTTCGGCCGGATCGTTATACATGATGTACGCCTTTTCCGGCAGCGGCTGCGTCACCCGCTTTGGCTCGTTATCCGGCGAATACTGCTCCATCGTATTGGTCGAGATGAGCGGAGGATGCGCCAGCAAGTCTTCTTTGGTAAAGTAGTAGGCTTTCTCGTCCTTTTTGTAGCGATACGTATTTTGCTCCAGCACTTGCATGTTGGCAAGTGCCTGATAATCTTCCTCGACCGGATCGTGCAAGGTGATGTCGTAGATGCGCCCGATGCTCGCCACCAGCTCTACGTTTTGCTGGAAAGCCAGCCCGCCCGCCATCGCGCCGACGCCCAAGGCGATCAGCATCGCGACGGTTCCCAATATTTTCGTCAGGTTGTTGACCCGAAAACGAAGCTGGGCAAAGGTGAAGGCATTCAATTGACGGTCGTTCAGCTTTTTGTTGTTCTTCAACATCTGGACGAATACAGGCAAGAGCGAGATAAAGATCAGATAGGTCCCAATCGTCGTCACGACAGCCCCGACGATGAAGCCAAGTGTGACGTATTCTCTAAGGTGAGTCAACAAGTAGTAGCCAAAAGCTACCAGCGATATCCCAAGGATAGCCACGACAATCGTGCCGACGCCTTTTGCCTTGACTTTGTCATTTTGCTGCTCGGCGCGTATAAGATCCAGCTCTGTCGCCCGCGCCAGCCGAATGGCGTTGATCGTCGACGTAATCAGGAACAGCACGAGGAAAAAGCCCCACGTCATCAGCAAAGACGGCAAGTAAAACGGATGGTACCCTTCAGTGGAAATGTCCAGCAAGCTCATCAGCAATTGCCCGATTCCGCTGGACAACACGATTCCGACAAGGCTGCCGATCACAAGGGAGACAACTCCCATCAGCAAAGTTTCCCCGAACAACATCTGGCTGATCCTGGCTTTCTTCGCCCCGAGCACCATGTACATCCCCAGCTCTTTGCGTCTTAGCGAGAGCAAAAACGAGTTCGCGTAAAAGATGTAGAAGATCGTAATGAACGCCAGCAGAAAGGCCCCTACATTGAAAACGATCCCGATCGAGCGGATCATCGAGTTCGCTTTCACGTACTCACTATTCATGCCTAACGTCTGGAACATGTAAAAAATCGAAATGGAAATGACGAGTCCGACCAGGAGCACCAGGTAGTCCTTCATCATCTTGCGCATACTCGATAACGACAGCTTCCACAACATGACAACTTCCTCCTAGCGCCCATCATGAGCTGCACCCAGCTCAGCCAGTACATCCAAAATTTGTTTGAAAAATTGCTGACGGTCCGTTTCGCGGTGAATTTCGGTGTACAAGCTGCCGTCCTGGATGAACAGGATGCGTTTGCAGTAGCTCGCGCTAAAAGCGTCGTGCGTGACCATCATGATCGACACCTGGTGGTTTTCGTTCAGGTCGGACATCGTTTCCAGCAAGCTTTTCGCGTTTTTCGAATCGAGCGCACCCGTCGGCTCGTCCGCAAGCAAAATCGCCGGCTCATGCACCAGTGCGCGCGCCGCCGCAGCGCGTTGCTTTTGTCCCCCGGAAATTTGCACCGGATACTTTTGCAAAATCTCGCTGATGCTAAGCGTTTGCGCGACCTTGTTCACTTTGGCGCTGATCTCTTTGGAAGGCACGCCCTGCAGCGACAGCGGCAGCGCGATGTTTTCGTACACCGTCAAATTTTCCAGCAGGTTGAAATCTTGAAAAATGAAACCGAGCTTTTGCGAGCGGAAATCGGCCAACTGGTTTTGTTTCATTTGTGTAATGTTCGTTCCGGCTATCTGGATGAAGCCCTCCGATGGCCGATCCAGCGTGGAGATGACGTTCAGGAGCGTCGTTTTCCCCGAGCCGGACGGGCCCATGATTCCTACGAACTCTCCTTTTTCGATCGTCAGCGATACGCCCTTCAAGGCGTGGGACTGGCTCTCGCCCTTTGTCCCGTATATTTTTTGGACGTTTTTGACTTCCAGTACGGCTGTACTCACTCGTTGTTCCTCCATTCGTTTTTTTGGCATTCGGCTGCCTACCGTGGTTCTCTTCGCTATTTACTGTAACTCGTTTCCATATAGGGAGCTATTGATCTACCTTACAGTTCGCTTTCGTTTTTGTAAGGTCGTGGAAGGGGAAAGGTAAGGTTGGCTGGTTCCGGAGGGCGCCAAGCGCTTTGGAATGCAAAAAAGCCGTCCGTTATCCTTAACGGGATGGCTTTGTCGCTGTTGTCTCTCTCCCCGATGCGCTTTGCTCCCCTCGCCAAATAAAACGCTTCCGCATGCGGGTCGCTATGGATCAATAGGCTGCCAATCCGCAACTCCTTCGCTAGCTTCCGCATGTGCTCCCACAATGTTTTTCCATAGCCTTTACCGATTGCGTCTGGTTCGACAAACAAATCCTTCAGCAACCAGCGGCCGCTTTCCTCAAGTTGTTCCAGTCCCATAAACCCTAAGAGACGATTCTCGTCTTCCAGCACAATCACAAGCCCCGTCTCTATGTAATCTGGCGTCACCGTCAAATCTTCGCGGCATGCCTCCATGAATGCGTCACTGTAGCCCCAATAGGCTTTGGAACGAAAACAGAGGTCGCTCAGTGCGCCTGCCTGGTCCACGTGTGCTCTGCGTATTTGCAGCATTTTCTCTCTCCCTTTCTTTTCCTATTCAGCTTTTGGCATGTACTGACCGATTCCCCGACCAACATACAAAATCCCGCTGAATTTGTAAAAAAAGCCAACGCATCGCCAAAAGAAAAATGGCCATCGCAGCACGGATGGCCATTTTTGGGGGGCTGGTTTATTTTGCAGCAGCAGCTTTCAGGCTGTACACTTCTTTTCCTTCTACCAAGGTCAGCACGACTTTCGCATTCTTGATCTCTGTAGCCGGGATCGCAAACAGATTTTTGTCCAGCACGATCAGGTCCGCTTTTTTGCCCACCTCGATCGATCCGGTGATGTCGTCGACGTGGTTGGCGTACGCGCCGTCAATCGTGAAGCTGGCGATCATGTCAGGCAGGGTGGCGCGCTCATTCGGATTGGCGATTTTCGCCGGATCGGTCACGCCGTCTTCGATGCGCGTAATGCCCTGCTGGATGCCGTGGAGTGGATTGAACTCAGGCGTCACGATGTAGTCCGAAGAGGACGCTACATGCACGCCTTGATTCAGGAAGCTTTTCATCGGGTATTCTTTTTCTGCGCGCTCCTGGCCGAGATACGGCACCTCGATCTCGTCGTAGTAGCCGTCCTCCTGCATGAACCAGAACGGCTGCACGATGCCGACAGCTCCGAGCTTTTTGAAGCGGGCGATGTCCTCCTGGTTGACCAGTTGCAAATGAACGAGCGAGTGACGGGCATCGTGTTTGCCGTTTTGCTGTTCCGCGTACTCCATGCCATCCAGCGCGATCCGGGTGGAAGCGTCGCCGATGGAGTGAACGTGCAGTTGGAAGCCCGCCTTGTCAGCGGCCGCTGCCGTCTTGTTGTACACCTCTGGCTTCCAGATCAATTCGCCGTTCGTGTGCTTGTGCTCATACGGCTTTTCCAGGTATGCAGTAGCGCCTTCGACGACTCCGTCCATGAAAATTTTGACGGCGTTCACCTGGAACAGCGGGTTTTGGTTGCGCTCGCGAATTTTCACAAACTCGGCAATCTGCTCAGGTCCTTTGTCCGGGTTGGCGGTGATGGCATTGCGAAAACGGATAGTCAGCCTGTTTTCGCGAGCCAGCTCCTCATACGCTTCCAGCACGTTCGGATAGCGCAGCATGTCCGGGTCGCGGACAGTCGTCACGCCGCGCTCAACCGCTTTGTGCTGATACTCCTCGATTCCCGCTTTGTACTGCTGCACGGTGTAGCCGCCGATTTTGGACAGCACGAGATCCATTGCTTTTTCGCGCAGCGTTCCCGACGGTTCGCCTGTCTCTGGATCGCGCTCGATAATGCCGCCTTCCGGATTTTTCGTTTCCTTTGTAATGCCCGCCAGTTTCAGCGCGGCGGAATTGACCCACAGAGAATGTCCGTCATCCGAGGTCAGAGCGATCGGAATGTTTGGCACGATGGCGTCCAGCACTTCTTTGCGCGGACCGATCCCCGGCGCTACCGGATTGCTCCAGCCGCGTCCTTGCAAGGCTACTTCTTGTGGATGCGCCTTGACAAACGCGGAAACCACCTCTGTGTACTCCTCCATCGAGCCCGCGTCAAACAGGTCGATGGAATAGATCAGCCCGGTTGTTTTGCTTGCATGGGTATGGCTGTCGATGAAGCCTGGCAGCACCATTTGCCCTTTCAAGTCGGTTACCTTCGTACTTTTCCCGATGTGCGCCTTTGCGCCCTCATCCGTGCCTACGTAGACGATCTCGCCGCCGCGAATCGCGACAGCCTGTGCCCAGTTTCTGTTTCTGTCCACGGTGTACACGGCGCCGCCCGACAACACGACATCGGCCGGCTGCACGACTGCCTGCTTCGCAGCATCCGCAGTCGCCTGACCAGAGGCTTGTCCCGCCGCCTGGCTCGTTCCTTGCGCAGCGAATGCGGGCAGCGGAATCATCAGCGCCGTTGCCAGCAATGCGCTGGTCCATTTTTTTCCGAACAAAAAAATCCCCACCTATCTCTTTTTCCATGATGCCAAACACGACAAACTTGATTGTAGCACCACAACTCAGAAAATTCCATGAAATCCCTCCGGCAAACTCGACTTTTTTCCCGATTTTTGGCGAAACACCTCGATTTTCATCGAATGAACTGGTTCATTTGGTAAAAGGTAGATTTGACATCCCCGAGCAGAACATTTACACTGATTAATGTTTCAAGTATTTAATTATTAACCATGTATATTATTTTACATTTAAAACAGGAGCGATTAGCATGCCGAGCCAATCCGGTCTTACTGATTTTGAACAGCTCTACATCCAGGTGCAGCGAAGTGTCTCAGCAAAATGGCACAAGCGGCTGGACCCGCTCGTCTCCGCGTCGCAAGCCATGCTTCTGCGGATGCTGGATAAAAACGGTCCGCAAAAAGCGTCGGCTCTGGCCGAGCTTTTGCAGATCACTCCCGGAGCAGTGACCAGCCTTTCCGATAAACTGATCGCCTGCGGTTACGCCAGCCGCAGCCGGGTCAGCCACGATCGCCGGGTAGTCTACCTGGAAATTACCGAGAAGGGAAAAGCGATTTTGCAGCAATACAGAGTGGAACTGAAAAAAACGATCGGAGACTTGTTTGCCGGGCTGTCGGAAGAAGACCTTCAGCACCTGAACCGCATCTACAGGCAAGTCTTGCTTAACATCGAACAGCGAAGAGAGGAGAATCACGCATGAACGGGTTAACCGAAAAAAAGAAAGTGACGATCATGATCGCGATCATCACGGCGATGTTCTTTTCCGCGATCAACCAAACGATCATCGGCGTCGCCATGCCGCGCATTATCGCCAAGCTGGGCGGCATGGATTATTACTCTTGGGCCATCACCATTTACTTGCTGACTTCCACCATCGCTTCCGTCCTGGTCGGCAAGCTGTCGGACATTTACGGGCGCAAGCCGTTTATTTTGGCCGGGATCGGGCTGTTCAGCATCGGCGCTTTGCTATCCGGCTTTTCCGCCACGATCTTTCAGTTGATCGCCTATCGCGCCATTCAAGGGGCAGGTGCCGGTATCATCATGTCCACCGCCTTCACCGCCATGGGCGACCTGTATGAGCCTCGCGAGCGAGCCAAATGGACCGGAGTCATGAGCGCGGTATTCGGCGTTTCCAGCGTCGCGGGTCCGCTCCTCGGCGGATATATTGTCGATCATCTCGACTGGCATTGGGTATTCTGGATTTTCCTGCCGATCGGGCTGATCGCCTTCACCTTGATTTTGCTTCATTTTCCGCAGGTGGAAAAACGCCAGGGCGAATCCGTCGACTACTTCGGCTCCCTGTTCTTGACGACGACCATCGTTCCGATGCTGCTTGCTTTTTCCTGGGCAGGAGAAGGCCTGCACAAATACGCCTGGGGCTCCTGGCAAATTCTCGGCCTCCTGGCTGTCACCGTCGTGTCCTTGCTCGTGTTCCTGTGGGTCGAGACGCGGGTAAAAACACCTGTGCTGCCGCTTGGCTTGTTTAAAAACAGCATTTTCACCGTCTCCAATCTGGTCGGCTTTTTCCTGAATGCCGGGATGATGGGAGCGATCATCTACGTTCCGTTTTTCGTCCAGGGCGTAAAAGGAATCTCGCCTACCATGGCAGGCTACGTCGCCATGCCGATGTCGATTGCCATGCTCGTGACGTCTGCGCTCGCCGGACAATTGATGACCAAAACAGGCAAATACAAAAAGATGGCGATCAGCGGGCTGCTCGTCATGACGCTCGGCATGGTGCTGATGTACTTCATGGTGCCGACCACGCCGATTTATTTGCTCGTGCTGTACATGATCGTGCTCGGCCTGGGCATGGGCATCGCGATGCCCGTCTTCTCCTTGACTGTGCAAAACGCAGTCGCACCGCAGGAGCTGGGTGTCGCCACCGCTACCTCCCAGTTGTTCCGCAACCTGGGCGGTACGATCGGAATTGCCGTCATGGGCAGCGTCATGAGCGCCAGCATGTCTGCAAAAATGAACCAGCTCTCGCCTACCATGAGCCAGGGCGCTGCCTCGATGCCTGCCGATCCGGCGTTGGCTGAAAAGCTGTCGCTGTTCACCAATCCACAAAATTTGCTCGATCAGCCCAAAATCGAAGCGGCGCTGCACAGCTTGCCGCCTGAGTCGCAGACCGTGTTTGCCCACATGCTGGACACGATCCGCGAAGCGATGAGCTACGGCATTACGACCACCTTTTTGACCGGAGCGATTGTCGCTGGCTTTGCGGTCGTGATCGCGCTGTTCCTGAAAGAAATCCCGTTGCGCAGCCAAAACAAGCCGGAGCAAAAGAAATCGTCCGAAAACGAAAAGCGGGCGACAAGTACCGCCGAATGGGACGGTGCGCAGGCTACAGGAAAAGCTTGAGAGTAAGACATATTATAGAAGAAAAAGGGGAGCACATTGACGTGCCTCCCTTTTTTGTTGCCCGACACTCCGGTCGCTATGCTCGTTTTACAACCGCACTCTGCCCGTCCGGATCGCATGGGCATAGTCCACGCGCCCGGCTTCCTCTGCGAGTTTGGCCGCTTTTTCATAATCATACGGAAGCAGGGAAGCAGGACGTACTCCACTTTCCAGGAGCACTCGCGGGCAAGGGAACTCGTATGGGAACTGTACAAAGCTGCTTGTTTTAGTTCAATACGATTTCGAGAACTCTCTTGAATAAAGGATTTTTTACATTATTTTGAAATAGAACGCAGGTCATGTTCCCTGTTAATTCCAATTATGATATATTTTTTATGGATTTTGTTTCACAATAGAATTCACAAATAGAAACATGACAATTCCTAAATGGGGTGACGAAGATGAACCTGTTAAAAAACTTTCTATTATCATTGTTGATCTTAGTGGGAATTAGCGGATGTGGGGGGGCCACTGACAATAAGGAAGAGAATAGTAGTGTCACTGAAAATCCAATTAGCAAGCAGGGAAGTGCAATGATTGGAGCAGACACTATTAAATTATATGAATTAAGCGGTAATCAAAATCTCAAAGACCAATTCAAATTTGCGTTTGACCCAACAGTTCCCCAAGAGATTAAATACTACAAAAACGGTGAGACAGTTACCATCGATTTTGGTGAAACAGTATATGATAACATAACTATTTTGGACATTCTCCTAAATTCTAAAGGTGAACAATTATATACGGATAAAGAAATCAAGAATGTTGCCTTTACCCGGATAGACAATAAATATCAATTCAAATTAGAGAAGCACTTCGCTTCTGCTTTAAATTCGAACGATGAACCGTCTCAAACGGTTTATAGAGGTTTTCGAATCAATGCTTATAAAGATGATAAGGAATATCCATTTGGATTTGTAATAAAAACAGATGCTTACTAATGCTTTCGAATTGAAACAAAGTTGCTCATTTGAACTAAGGAAACAGATAATCATTTTTGCTCATCAAAGAATCAAACCATATATGAAATCTAATGCGATGGGAGGTTAGATTTTAGAACAACTTTCAAGATTGACCATTTCTTTATTTTTTCCAAATCGTATGAAAAGGAAGGAAAGGTATGAAATTATTTAAGAGAGCTTTGCCCGTGTTTTTATTAGCGATAAGCTTAGTCGCACCTGCTAGTGCAGAAAAAGTTGGCGGATATGAGTACCCCGTGAAACCCGGAACAACTGAGTGGAAAGCACTTGAAAGCAAAATGGAACGCCAAAAGGTAAGCCAAATACCTGAGGATGTTTTGGAACAATTGTCAACCGAAGAGCTTGTTGAAACTGTTTTAGACTATCCGTTCCTGATCGACATGTATGCATACGATTCTTTTGAACAAGGTTTTTCTGCTGTTTCATCCAATTTCAACGGTCTAAAGGAACTGCTGAAAAGAGAAGATGCTGCTTCGAAGCTACTTGAGAAATACAAAGTGACAAAAGAATCGAAGGGAGTTAAGAAAGCATCTTCAGATGAAATGTTAGACTTGAAGAATCTTGAAATTATTTTAGAACAAAGTGAGATTAAAGAGAAGTTATCTCCAAACGAAGTAGAAGAAGTGGAAGAGCTTACGGAAGAACCAAAACGGGCAGCGGCTGCTATATATGTAAAGACACCAAAGGGCACTAAGGTGGAAGTGTTGCAACTAGGGGAACGTTTATCTTCTGCGGAGATTAAAGCTCTGGATCGGGAGGTTGAAAGGGCATATCCTCGTACTACTCTCCTAAGATCAGCTACAACAAATTACAATTGTCATTCCTATGCTTGGTACAGTACTTCTTCTAGCAACAAATATTGGATGAATGACCCTGGCGCCTATATGACAGATGGGAGTTATAAAAAAAGGAGTTCTGCTTCTGGAGATAGCAAAATTTACTACGATGTAAGAGGTAATGAACACACTGGGATAGTTACGACAGTTTATTCTGGCCCACCTGCACCTGGAAAAGATCAAGCAAGTATGATTAAAGTTAAATCCAAATGGGGGCAATTAGGATTAGTAGAACATATGGCCGATGATTGCCCGTATTATACGAGTGACTCAGATTTAGAATTTTACAAGTAATTAATCCAAATTTCGAAAGTATCTTGGAGAACTACTTTTAGGTGTGAAATCCAAGGTACTTTCTCTTTTTTTGGTAAAGGGAGAATTTCACCTTGTGGACGTCGCATACTTGGCGTACGGCGTCAATGACTCCATGACATATAGAAGAAAAAGGGGAGCACATCGACGTGCCCCCCTTTTTTGTTGCCCGGCCCTCGGCCGCTATGCTCGTTTTACAACCGCGCTCTGCCCGTCCGGATCGCATGGGCATAGTCCATGCGCCCGGCTTCCTCTGCGAGTTTGGCCGCTTTTTCATAATCATACGGAAGCAGGATGTGCTCCACTTTCCAGGAGTCTCCTTGGCGCGTGGCCGTCGCATACTTCGCGTGCGGGGTCAACGACTCCATGAAATGCGGATGGGGCTTCTCTTCAAAGTAAGCGGGCAGCCCGACACTCCCCGGATTGACGATCCATTTTCCATCCGGCAGCCACACCGATCTGTGCACGTGCGTATGTCCGCAAAAAATGACGTTCTGCGGTACATTCGCCAGCTCAATCATCAGTTCGGTGACGCTTTTCGCGTCAGTCCCGTACGGAGCGACCCGCTCCATGAGATACTCATCGTCCGCAAAAGGCGTTCCATGGCAGAACAAAAGGTCCTCGTAAACCCACTGCTTGCGAAACGTGCGGAGCCAGTCGAGCACGTCTTCGCGCAGCAGCGGCTTCACATGCTGAAAAGTGGGGGAAGCCAGCACCCCCTCCAGCAAATAGCGGTCGCAGTTGCCCATAATGTGGACGACATCCGTGCGCCGCATCAGCAGCTCCGCGGTTTGCACCGGGGCAATCGGGCCAAACAGCGCGTCTCCGAGGTTCACAATCGTCTGAATCCCCCGCGCGTCAATGTCCTGCAAAACCGCCTCGAGCGCGAAGACATTGCTATGTATGTCAGAAATGACGGCGATGGCATGGTTCTGGTTTTGATGCTGATTCAAAAAGGCTCGCTCCTTTCAGACAGTCTTGTCACAAATGATACCGCCCTTCGCCTTTATGAGCCAGCCATTTTGTGCGAAGGGAGACTTCACTTTTGATTGTGTAAATAGTATGTCACTTTCGCTAGATGTGTTGATTATATTCTGAATTTTAATTATATTTGTATAACATATTGTAACGGTTGTGTTTGTCCGATTATTTTTTCCACAGGAGGCCACCGTCATGAACCATGTCAAAGCCGTTATCAAGCATTTCTCCGTTCCGTCCCTGCTCCAACTGATCCTCAACCTCGCCCTGATTATCCTGGCCGTCATCCTCGTCGTGCTGCTCGGCAAGGAGCTGATCCACTTCGGGAAAATGATGATCTCGAGCGATTCCTCGCTGAACGAATTTCTCGAAGCCATCATTGCCTTTTTTCTCTACTTCGAATTTATTGCCATGATCGTCAAGTACTTTCGCGAGAACTACCATTTTCCCCTGCGCTATTTTCTTTACATCGGCATAACGGCTATGGTTCGTCTGATTATCGTGGATCACCACAGCCCGCTCAACACGCTGATTTACTCCGGCGTGATTCTGATTTTGATTATTAGCTATTACATCATTAACAAAACTCCGGTCGAACGGCCAGGGAAATAAATCAAGCGGAAAAAGGCTGGCAGCAACTTGAACTGTCAGCCTTTTTCTATCGAAAACAAACCTCCCTAACAGGCTGGGAGGCTTCACTCTTATCAGTTGCGGTTTGTACGGCTAGTTCGCTTCGTTCGCAGCGGTCCCGACAGATGCTTCTTCTTTTTTGACCGTTTCGTACTGCATCGGGTCCCACTTGCCCGCAGGCCCTTCCACCTGCACGGCTGGCAGCTTTTCCAGATCCTTTTCAAACTGGGGCGCAAAGTAGCTCGTAAGCTTGACGGTTGCGACCATTTTCGTGTCTTCCGGAATGACAAACTCGTCTTTTTGGTTCGATTTGAAGTCGAGCTGATCGACACGCAAATAACGCGACATCTTTTGCATTTCGCTCACAAAGCGATAAATTTCCTTGTAATCGCCTTTGATCTTGAGGGAAATTTCCACGCTATGAAAAGGAATTGGCGGCAAGTATTTTTCAATCATTTCCGCCTTCACCTGGCGCTCTTCTTTCCCGGCAGCCGGCTTTGGTTGTCCGGCCGATGAACCCGCATTTTGCGCGGACTTGGCGATCTTCTGCGCTTTTTCATCAAGCTTTTGTACCTCTCCTTCGAGTGTTGCCTGCGCTTCTCCCCCCTCAGCTTGATCCATGTAGGTGAGCTGATTAGCCAATTCTTTTGCAGACAGTTTTTCCCGCTCGGAAAAGGAGGCTTCTTCAATCGAAATCTGGCTGACGGATTGCAGCCTCTCCAGGTCCTTGATAAGCTGATCCGCATACGGCCTAACCGGGATCGCTTCCAGGATTTTATTGGAGATCACCATTGGGGTTGTCGGCTCCGTCGCCTGTGCGCTTTGCAACTGGTCAAAGGTTTGTTTCAATTTCTCAAGCTGCACCTGCAAGCTCGTCTTTTGGTCCGTAACAGGTACGATGTATAAATAGTAAGCCCCTGCCAAGGCAGCGAACAATAACGCAAAGATGAAGAGTGCAATCTGACGCGTCTTTTCTCCCATGCAACGGTTCCCCTCCTCTTACTTCTTCACTTCGGCTTTTCCTGTTGCGGCAGCTTGCTCCTTGGCAACCAGCTCTTGCAAATCAACAGTAATCGCCTTTATTTTCAGGGAAGCAGTATAGCGAGGGAGCAGCTTTCCGCCAACGGTGCTCAAAATGGCCGACAGCGGTTTTCCCTGGTCATCTACAGGGCCTTGCCATTTGATTTCTCTCGCCTTGATGCTGGTAACTTCCGCTTTCACGACGTAGGGAGAGGCTTGCAAATTGTGGAGGTACGCAGCAACATCTTCATACTGCTCAAAGCTGCCTTCCAGTTCAATGCTGCCACTCAAGCTATACTTGATGCTGTCCAGGCGGCCATGCTCGGGCAAAGCGTGCGCTATCTCGTCCATGAGCAGGTTCGTCGGCAAAAACAACTGCTGCATCCGCTCGGAAAAAAGCACATACTGATCCAGCGAGTCGTCCGCTTGCACGGCTACCGCCTGTTTTTGCAGGGCAGCAATCGCCGTTTCCTTCATTTTGATTTCCTGTTTCAAGAGAGTGACCGACTCATTCGTTGAGCCATACGTGAGCCAGAGAAAGCTGGCAGCAGCTACCCACGTCAAGCCGATTCCTGACAATACGATATGCGAGGCGGTAAATAACCGCTTCTTTCGCGGAAGCAGATTTATCGTAACCAATAGCCCTCAACCTCTCAAAGATAATCCCAGCGCCACAGAGAAGGCTTGCAGCATTGCCTGGTTTGCCCCTACGTGCTCAATGTGCTCTAGCGGCAGCGGCGCGATCTTCAACTGAGGAAGTCGCTCGCGCAAAAACCTGACCATTTTATCCAGGTCGGGAAAGTCGCCTGTGAGGTACATCGTGTCCAGCTTGACTATCCCGTTTTTCAAGGAGAACTGGTAAAAGTTAATTACCCGTTCCAGCTCTCGTGCCAACTCCTCCGCAAAGTTGGAAAAGGCGCTGCGGCGTTCAAGGAATTGCAGCAGCTCTTTGGTCGACGGCTCGTTCTCGTCTGCACTGTTCTTGTAATTTTCCAGGTCAAGTGGAATATTGCGCAAAAACTCCGGAATATCGCCTTCAAAAATGCCGACATTGATGGAGCGTACCCCGAGCTGCACCACGAGCATGTTCCGGCTCAGCTCCATCCCGCCACTGGTCAGAAGCCGATGCAACGCCAACGGCTCGATATCAACCGAAGTCGCCTCCAAACGGAGCACCTTCAAAAGCGACAAATACTGGTCAATCAGCTCACCCGGCGCCGCAATGACCAGATACTGCTCCTCCTCTCCCGAGCCGAGCTTTTCGGCGGAGAATTGGTTGGGAAGCGCCCACACATTGTTTTTCGGCAGCTTGTAATAGTCAAAATAAGGACGGGAAAACGGCAAGTGAACGGATGATTCCAGCTCGATCTCGATCAAGGGGCGAACTTCCTTATCCGGCACTCGCGGCAAAGCGATCTTCCTGATGACGACAAACGAGCTCGGTACGGCAAGGCACACCTTGTTCCCGCTCAATAGTAACTGATTTTTGGCTGCGGACAGTTGCTGCTCCAGCGCCTGCTGGTTCATAATCTTCCCGCCGACAAGCAAACCTCGCTCCAACGGAATCATGCCCATCTGGTGGACCTGGACAGCTCCTGCGTTCTGCGACGTTTCGACGACGCGAATCCCGTCATCTTCTATCGTAATGCCAATTCTCTTTTTGGACGGGAGAAACGGCAGATGGACCCCCATTCGACTCCACCCTTTCTATTGATGCTAGGAAATGCATTTCTTGTTTTCTACTAAATTAGACAAAGCTCGCCTCCACCCTGCCGTAAATAGTGGCAGACCGATGGCTTAATAAAAAGATAAATACCAGTCCACGATAGCCGAACCGTATAAATAGGCGGTGACGGCTCCCAGCGCAATAAACGGCCCAAACGGAATCATCGACTTGCGCGTCGCCCTGCGAATCGCCAGCAGAAACAGTCCATACAAGGCGCCAAAGGCCGAGGAGAGAAACACGGTCAAAAACAACAGCGTCGGCGACAGAAACATCCCGATCACAGCAAACAGCTTGGTATCGCCGCCCCCCATCCCGCCACGCGTGATGACTGCAAGCAGAAAAAAGAACAAAAACCCTGCCGCCATCCCGATCAAATGCGCTACATAGCTGGCATCGCCATAGGGCCAAAAAAAGCGCATGACGAGAAAAAGCAAAAAGAACAGCAGCAGCACTTTATTCGGGATCAGCCGATACGTCAAATCCGCCACCGTGATGATCGACAGCAGGGAGACAAACAACATCCCGAGCAACGTCTCCCAGGTCAGATCGTACCGCAAATAGACAAGGACAAAACCAAGCCCCGTCAAGCCCTCCATCACCGGATAGAGCGGAGAAATCGCCGTCTTGCAGCCCTTGCATCTTCCTTTTGCGAGAAGATAGGAAATAACCGGGATTAATTCTCCGGGCAATAACCGCCGCTTACAGGTCGGACAATGCGACGGCGGGTAAATGATGGACTGTTTTTTTGGCACTCGCAGCCCAACTACGTTGTAGAAGGAGCCAAAGAGGAGGCCGAGGAGGAAGAAGCTTATGGAGAGTGGTAGTTGGAGCATTTCTTCACCTCTAGGTTGGAAGTCGTGTCGGGCATGTGTTAGCGAGCAAGCTGCCAACTGCTTCTAAGCTGCAAAAAACTTCCTTCTCGATATTTGAGAAGGAAGTTGCAAAGTGAATTACTGCGCGTTGTCTGGTGTACCGTTTCTATCCAAATCAACTACTGCTCTCGTTAGTTCTTGCAATTCTACGTTGTCAATAAATGGCTCAGCGCTGCCTGCAGCAGCCAAAGTTACGTGATATGTCAATATATTATTATCAGCATCTCTTTCAACTCTTACAAAGCTATCTTCTCCATCATAGCTGCCATTGTCACCCGGCACACGAATATCTTGAATGAGCCCCCAATCCCGAAGTTCAGCTAACGTGAATTTACGATCATCGTCAGTAGTCCCTAATTGATTGGTTGTTATCCTCATTTTTGTTGCATCAATTAACATTCTGGCGTTGGCCACATGAGCATCGCGGCGGGAATTTTCAATAATATTTCCAATCGAAGGAACTGCAATCGCCGCAATAATTCCAATAATCACAATCACGGCCAACAGCTCGATCAGTGTAAGGCCACGCTCATTTTTTAAAATCTTTTTCAACATACAATATGTCCTCCCCCGACCATTATTTAACTTGACTGAAAATCTCAAACATCGGCACCATGATGGATAGCACGATAGTTCCCACAATTCCGGACAAACAGACGATCATAATTGGTTCGATTAGCGACTTGATTTTGTCAACAGAGTTCTCCACTTCCTTTTCGTAGAAATCTGCAACCTTGTCCAGCATCGAATCAAGCGAACCTGTCTCTTCGCCAACCGCAATCATATGGGACACCATCGGAGGGATTACCCACGATTTTTTGAACGGCTCTGACAGAGGTCGACCTTGGCGCAGGCTTTCTTTCGCCTCGCCAATGGATTTGCTGATAAGCTGGTTCCCTACCACTCCCTCGACGATGTTGAGAGATTGCAGAATCGGAACCGAGCTGGCAAATAACGTAGCAAGCGTTCTGGTCATTCTTGCTACCGCGCCTTTTTGCAGCAGCTTGCCGAATATTGGTAGTTTTAACATACCATAGTCAGTGTAATATCGTCCATAAGAAGTGTTGACAAAAATTCGAAAACCGATAAACAGTGCCAAAAGTCCTAGAAAATAGAGATACCACACTTCAACCAGGCTGTTGCTAAAGCCCATGACCGCTTTCGTAATCGCCGGCAATTCCGCTTGAAAGCCTGCAAACATATCGACAAACGTCGGCACAATGCTGACCAGCAAAAAGACCGTGACGGTGACGGACATCAAGCCTACGGTCACCGGGTACGCCATCGCCGACTTGATCTTTTCCTTTGTGTAGTAGGACTTTTCGTAAAACGTAGCCAGCCTGTCCAGCACAAGCTCCATATTCCCCGACGCCTCGCCCGCGCGCACCATGCTGATGAATAGCGGCTCAAACACCTTCGGAAACTTGGCGCACGCCTCGGACAGTTGTGTCCCTTGCTGCAAATCTACCTCGATATCCACCAAGTATTTGCGCAGCTTTTTGCTCTCGGTCTGTGCAGCGAGGATATGTACCGATTCTACGATCCCGATGCCCGCGCGAATCAGCGTGGCAAACTGGCGCAAGAAAATGACGATGTCCCTGCCTTTTACCGGGCGGGTGAGCTCGATGTTGCGGTCGAGCACGCCTTTGATCGGCTCCTGCATGTTCAGCACGAGGACGCCTTGCTGCTTCAATTCCATGATGGCAGAGTTTCTTGTATTGGCTTCGATTTTGCCCCTGACCTTTTTCCCCGTCCGCTCGCGGCCTTCGTATTGAAAAGTAGGCATTATTCCAGCACCCTCTCATTCAGGAAATACTGGGCCGCCTCCATCGTGATCGTGCCGCTTGCGATCAGCTCCTTGATCGACATCTCCAGAGTATGCATGCCCATCTCCCTGCTTGTCTGGAGAATGCTCTTGATCTGATGCACCTTTTCGCTGCGAATCAGGTTGGCGACCGCAGGGGTATTGACGAGAATCTCCGTCGCCACCGTCCTGCCACCGCCTACCTTCGGAAAAAGGCGCTGCGAGATGATGCCGACCAGGACGGAAGCGAGCTGTGTCCGCATTTGCGGCTGTTGGCTGCCGGGGAAAACGTCAATAATCCGGTCGATGGTCTGCGGTGCGTCTGACGTATGCAGCGTCGCGAGCACCAAATGTCCGGTCTCCGCCGCCGTAATCGCGGTGCTGATCGTCTCCAGATCGCGCATCTCGCCGACGAGAATCACGTCAGGGTCCTGGCGCAGCGCGGCCCGCAGCCCGCTGGCAAAATCTTTTGTATCAAAGCCGATCTCGCGCTGGTTCACGATGGAGAGCTGATGCTTGTGCAAATACTCGATCGGGTCCTCCAACGTAATCACGTGCTTTCTCATCGTGCGGTTGATATAGTCGATCATCGCGGCAAGCGTGGTCGATTTCCCGCTGCCTGTCGGACCTGTTACCAGCAGCAGTCCCTGGGGCTTTTGCGAGAATTTCCGCAAAATCTCCGGCATACAGAGCGATTCAATGGTCGGCACCGATGTCGGAATGACCCGAGCCACGATCCCTGTGCAGCCGCGCTGCTGATACGCGTTCACCCGAAAACGGGACACCCCTGCCAGGCCGTAAGAGAAATCCAGCTCGCCTTTTTCCTGGAACTTGTGGTACATGTGCTCCTGGATCAAGGTCCGCGCCATCGACTCGGTGTCTTCCGGAGTGAGCGGCGGCAAATCCAGCCGCTTCAGCTCGCCGTCAATCCGAAAGACAGGCGACGTCCCTACCGATATGTGCAGGTCGGATGCTCTTTTTTCAAAGGCGTACTTCAGCAGCTTGTTAATATCGACACTAGACACGCTTCATCCTCCCTCTTCCTGACGTCGGCCGTCACTGGCTGACCGATATCCGATAAATTTCTTCCATGGTGGTGATGCCCTGCTTTACTTTGAGCAGGCCATCGTCGAACAACAGGACCATCCCGTTTTTCATCGCATACTTTTTGTACTCGTGGGACGGGAGGTTTTGGATCAGCATCGAGCGGATCGTATCGTCGATCTTGAACACCTCGTGAACGGCGATCCTGCCTCGGTATCCGGTCATTTGACAGCTTGCGCAGCCTTTTCCCCTCCATAATGTTTCCACGTTCAACCCTTTTTGGGCAAACAACTTCTTCTCCTGTTCGGACGCCTGGTATTCCTGCTTGCAGTCCTTGCAGATGCGGCGGACGAGCCGCTGCGCGAGTACGCCGTGCACCGAAGAAGCGATCAAAAACGACGGAATGCCCATGTCCACGAGACGGGTAATGCTGCTGACCGCGTCGTTGGTATGCAGCGTGCTGAACACCGAGTGCCCGGTGAGCGCGGCGCGGATGGCGATTTCGGCCGTCTCCCTGTCGCGAATCTCCCCGACCATGATGATGTCCGGGTCCTGGCGCAAAATCGAGCGCAGCGCGGAAGCGAAGCTCATCCCGATATTTTCGTTGACCTGCACCTGGTTGATCCCGTCAAGCTGATACTCGACAGGGTCCTCGACGGTAATGATGTTGACATGCTCTGAGTTCAAATGGTTGAGCGCCGAGTACAACGTCGTCGATTTCCCGCTTCCCGTCGGGCCCGTCACCAGTACGATCCCGTTGGACATGGTAACCAGCTCTTGAAACATCGCCAGATTGCGCTTCGACAGGCCAAGCTGGCTCATCTCCACCAGAGCGTTGGTCAGGTCAAGCAGACGCATGACGATTTTTTCCCCGTAGATGGTAGGCAAAGTCGACATCCGGATATCAATTTCCTTGAAGTCTACATTCATCTGCACCCGGCCATCCTGCGGCATCCTGCGTTCGGCGATGTTCAGATTCGCCATGATTTTCAGCCGGGCCGTCAGCATCCCCTGCATGTGCCGCGGCAAGACCCGCTCCGTTCGCATCAGACCATCGATGCGGAAACGGACGCGGATGCCGTCTTCCATCGGCTCGATATGGATGTCGCTCGCCCGAAGCTGGACAGCCTGCTCAAACATTTGGTTGACCAGGCGAACAATCGGCGAATTGTCGTCAAAAATCCGCGCTTCTTCCAAATCCTCCGGCACTTCGATGCCTTCCATCAGCTCCTGCACAGAGCCTTGCATGCTGTACATTCGCGAGATGGCGCGCTGAATCTCGTCGCGGGTCGCGATCACCACGTTAATGACAAAACCCGTGCTCATCCTCAGCTCGTCAATTGCGTAGTAATCAAGCGGGTCAACCATCGCGACAGTCAGCTTGTTCTCTTCTTTTTTCAACGGAACCAGCGAGTGGCGGCGAGCCAGCTCCTCTGGCACAATCGCTGACAAAGACGGATCCAGACGCATGCGAAACAGGCTGACATGGGGAATCCCCAACTGGTATTCCAGAATTTCAATCAGTTGCTGCTCGGTGATGTAGCCGCTTTGCAGCAGGTGGTCACCGAGCTTCAGCTTCGATTTTTTTTGTTCGACCAGCGCTTCCTGCAACTGGTCGGTGGTAACGATGCCGCTCTCGACCAAGATGTCGCCAAGCCTTTTGCGGGACAAGAGACTCCCCCCTCTTACGTACGGTTGCTTTGCCTAGTTTTGATAAATAATGCCGTTTACCACTTCCGTCCCGCCAGTGCTTCCGCTGTTTGCGTCAGTGGAAGGGGCGCTTGGCATCGGTATGTCTGGAGGCGGTGCAGCGGCAGGTGTTCCGCCGCCGTCATCAGCCGTTTCGGCCGGAGCCGCACCGCCTTCCTGTTGCGCCCCTGGCACAGTTGTCGCCCGCGCCTTCTTGTCTTTTTCATAAACGGGGCCAACCGCAACGACGTTGTGCAGCGGCTTGTAGTAATCCTCGGAAACCTTTTGCTTCCGGAATATCCCGTTCTCCTGCCAGCTCTGGTAAACGGCGACCGTGAAGCCCTCGCTGCCTTTGCGCTCGATGAACTCCTCGTTTGGCCCCAGCGTTTGGTCTACGCGAACAATCGTATTCGGCGACACCGTCGCGCCTTTTTCCGTAACAAGCGTCGCCACAGGCACGTCCTGCTTTGCCCCGAAAAGCGCCACTCGCACCTGATTGCTCTGCAGTGCCGCATGGATAAACAGCGGCTTCTCCGTCTGGTTGGAAAAGCGCAGATCGAGTTCTTCCCCATCGACCCGCGCTTCCAGCCCTGCACTTGTATAGGAAACAGGCCGCTGAGCCGCATGCCGCTCGATCACGGTCAGACGGTTCTGCAAAATGGTTTGGTAGAGAGCAGTCGCTGCCTGTGTCGCGGCTCCACCGAGCTGGTCCGGAACGACTTGTTCGTCGGCGAGAATCGGCTGCAGCACATAGCCGTTTTCCTGCGTGTACGGCCCTGTCGCCTTCAGGAAGGAAAACGTCTCGCCAGGCAAAACGACCGTGCCGTTCAGGCGGGAGACGAGCTGCTGCAAATTGGCAAGCCCGCTGCTCCCGGAAACAGCCATCGGCAAAGACTGCTCAGCCAACATGTTTTTGATCGACTCCAAATCTGCTGTGCGGATTTGTGGCACGTCTTCCTGTACAGCCAGACGAAGCTCTCCCGACCAATCTGCGAGATTGGACGAGATGACTTGCTCAAAGGCGGACAAAGACTGCTCCAGATTGATCCGGTAACCGACCACCTCTGGCACGATCGAGATCGTATTCCCCGAAACAGCTCCTGTCGCAGACACAGCCGGGCGCTCGATCTGTTGTCCGATGGCGTCAAGCTGTCTGGACATCTCCGCGCGATCAAAGGCAATCTTGATCGGCACATTGACAGGCGCAGAATCCCCCCACAAGCGGGAGAAAAACCCGGTCTTTTCTCGGGAGCGGGCATACGCCTCCTGCAAGGTCGCTTCTACATCAAAGCTGAGTTGCAGCTTGCTTTTGTCAATCGGGTACGCTTGTCCATCTAGTACAAAGCGAATTTCTGTATTTTGGCTGGCCTGTACGGCCTCAAGCAGCTTCTGCCTTGCTTCCTCATATGTCTGGCCGCCTACGGGAAGCGATGCGATCCTGATCTCTTCCTGGAAAATCTTCTCGCCAAAAGTGGCGCCTCCCCACTCGATCATCGAAAAAAGCGAAAGCGCCGGGATCAGGATGAGCTGGACGAAAAATATGGCAAAGAACCAAGAAAACGAATAGCGCCGTCGAGGCGAGATTTGGGTTGCGTACATACGTCAACGCCTTTCTTTATCGGTTATTCATTTGTCTGCTTGTCATCGTGGATGAAATTCCATTCATGCTCATCGGCTTTCCCGACATCTGTCCGTTCCGTTGTGTCAGGCATGGTTTTCTTTTCGGCAGGAGACTCTTCCTCGAAAAAGTAGATGATCCGATCCTCGTCTGCTTCCTCGGCCTCTATTTTTGCCGAAGGAGGCTCCAGTGCAGGCATGAACGGAATCGTCTCCGCTTCTTCCTCCTGCAAAAAGTCGTAGCTGATCGCCTCATCCTCGTCGCGGATTTCCGGCAAGCTGCCTTCCTCCTGGCTCACGGCCACTTCAGCCAAAGCCGCCTGTTCGACTTCTTCCTCCAGCTCCAGTTCCAACTCAAGGTCAAGGTCATGCTCAAGCTCATGCTCATGCTGGTGCTCACTCTCATGCTGCTGCTCAAGCTCACTTACTGCTGGCACGCCTTCGTCTTGCTGCTCATCCGCTGCCTCTTCCAAACTCCACGGATGCTGCCGACCCAGCTCCGCTGTCGCCGGCACAGAAAAAACAGGAGCAAATCCGCCTCTCCTTACAGGCACTGCGGACAGCTTCCATGCGCCCCACGCCAGGCAAACCGCGAGCAAAAGAAAAACGGACAGCCACAGCCACAAGCTTGTGTAAGCAATAAAGAAAGGAGAAACGGCGCCGATCAGGACCGCCCCCGCTGCTACCAGCCAGCCTTTTCGCGCAAAAGTGCGCTTCGCCCTCCGATAGAGCATCACTCCAAATAGGGCAGACAATAGAAAATAGCAGCCAATAAATATCAGGACACCTGTTGTATCCATCTTTATTTCACCCTATCCTCTCAAAAAAATATGCCATTAGACCCATTCCTTTCTCTCTAACCCGATTCGACTTTGATGTGCAAATTCCTGTTCGAAATTTTGACATTCCTGTATAATATCCTATTTTTCTCATTTCGTGTACAATAAGGTCACGAACCTTTCCAGGAGGATAACCAGGATGAAAGTACTAGATAACGAAAAAGGCTTGTCCTTGGTCGAAGTGGTCGCATCGCTTCTAATTTTTTCCATCGCCCTCCTGTTTTTGAGCCATTTTCTCGTCAGAAGCTTTGAAATCTCCGGCAATCAGGACAGTCGGCAAGTCGCCATGAACTTGGCCAGGCAGACTGTGGAAGAGTGGCGGGCCGGAAATGGCGTGATCCCAGCCGATCAGCAGCAAGGAATTTCGCTGGCAGATCAATACTTGGGCAAACCGCTTCCTTTTCACCTGCTCGCAAGCATCTGCTCCAACGAGGCACCGAATTGGCCCAACGACTTCAAGGGGATCAAGCTCGCTGACATGACCATCAACGATCGCGTCTACCAGACTTACGTGCTCCCCCGGTTTATCACAACAGAGCAAACAGCATCCCAGTCGCTCATCAGAGTCGTCGTCACAGTCTTTTCAAACGATGTGAAAGTCGCGGAGCTGGAAACATTGATAGCCAATCCAGAGATTGGGCAGGAGAATGACGCATGATAATCAGATCGCGCAAACTACCGCTAACCAAATACCTCAAGGATGAACGCGGGCTTACGCTCGTTGAGGTGCTCACCACGTCGCTCATTTTCTTTGCCATCTTGATCCCGCTGATCGGTGTGTACGTCAAAGGAGTAGAAATCTATCAAACTACTTCCTTAAAAAACACGTTGCGAAACGATACAGATTTTGTCATTGGCGACGTGATGCGCACGATCCAGGAGGCGGACTACGTCAAGCTGCCTTCTGCCTCGGCCGACCCCGAGCAAGGATCAGCGGACGATACGGCAGCACGGCATATCGTCAGCGCCTCTTTTCCCGAGTTTGCCGATGCCACCAGCTCCAGCCAGGTCTATTTGCACAAGCGCTCCGTCAAAATTGATCGAGCCTCCACGAGCACGCAAACAGTGTCGCTGCTCACCAGGGAAACGTATGCTTTTGCCGCCTGTGAAACACACGGGTCAGAGATCAATCCATGCAGCCACATTCCCTTTCCGGCAGATCGTAACCAGTATATGGTAAAAGGCTTTTTCACCATGCCTCAGCAAGAAAACGACGATGCAGCCCAAAAACAGGTAGTTCTCTATCTCGTCGTTGCCCTGCGCTACGGTTCTTTCCCGCTTCCTTCCACAGAGGAGGACAGGCAAAACCACCAGCTTTTTGCCAATTGGACCGAGGTGGAGAACGCCGTCACACAAAACACGGAAAAAGCCCAGTATGTACGTGTCGTCCGTACGGAAATCGAGCTGGGCAGCGAGCAGAAGGGGTGAGTCCATGCAGATCGTCAAAGAAGAGAGGGGCGGCGCCCTTGTCATCGTCTTTTTTATCATTGTCCTGTTTACGGTCCTGGCCCTCTCGCTCGCCAGCTACACCATGCAGAGCGTAAAGCAGCGCACCTTTGCCGAGGATGAGGTGCAGGGCAAACTGCTGGCAGACGCGGGACTGGCCTATTTCCAGGAGTATTTGGAGACGCAGTTGCAGATGCCTCATTCCTTCCTGAACGGGAATGGGACGATCAGCGAGGTGCGGGATTCTTTGTCGCGTCCCACTGAGGTACCAGTGACCCAATCCAGCGACAAGGTCATCGACCTGGTCGAGAGCATCTCCGCTACGGAACCGAATACATACAAGGAAATCCGCTTGCCGGGCATGAACGGCAGCTTCGCCATCCATACCGCCATCGAGTCGCGGATTCCCCGCGACACCGGCAGCACCAGCCAGCCGTATGTGCTGAAGCTCAAAGTGTCCGTGATCGGCATTCCCGACCGGGCGGAAAACTTGCGGAAGGTCAAGCTCACCTCGACTGTCTACGTGAATACCGTGCCTGCGCCTTTTCACTATGCGATCAGCACTCCCGGCCAACTGCGGCTTTTCGGCGGGAGCAACGTGATTGGCAACATCGCAGCCGACTCGGTTGTGACCAGCTCGCGCTATCGTTACAGCTCGTTGAAAAATACGGAGGACAGCGATCCGGCAAACGATGAGGTAGTCTGGGAGGTCGGCACAAGCGGTCCCAACTACGTGGAGGGCGAAATTTTCCTGCCGAGCCGCAGCCGCCTGATGGAAATTGCCGCTTTTCCTGCGGAGGAGCCGAGCAGCACCGCTTTTTCCGGCCCGCGAATTGCTGATCTGGAATCTGCCTTCGTCCCCAGCCCGCTGCCAGACACGGAGGAAAATGCGGTTACGCTCAGTGCTGATCCGGCCACGCCGTACATCCCCGGATATGAGCCGCCTATCGTGACCGAAAGAAACCGTCCGACAGATTCGCTGTTCATAGATGAACAAGTGGGAAGCACCGCGAAATACGTCTCCGACCGCATCCGCGAAGGAAAAGCACTCGCGACCAGCGCACAGCAAATGCCGCCTGTCGAATCGGCCAGATGGTTCAGAGACCCTGACGAAGCGGATGGCGCAGTGCCTCCTGGCTTTATCGATGCCTACGCGCCGAGCGGTGAGTTGCTCGTCATCGAATCGCCTTATCGCGATGCCAACCCGGATTTCCTGAACCTGACGGCCCGCTTCACGGGAGATTCGCTGGAAAACATTCGCCATCTGTACATCAGCGGTCCGGACGGCGAAGGAATGGCAGCGGTAGAGATGGGCAGAAGCGGCTCGTTCAAGGCGGAGCCGGACCATGAAGGCAAGCCTTTCACTTACACGGGCACGATCTACATCAAGGGCAACCTGGACATTGTCGGAGACGTGTCCATCAACGGCACGGTTTATGTCGATGGCAACGTGGTCATTCGCGAGATCCAAAATATTACGCAGCCCGGTCGGAAAAACAACCTGGTCATTATCGCGTCCGGCACGATCAGCCTCACAGACAGGTACAAAGACGAAAGCTCGATCGACAGCAAGGACATTTATCCACTCTCGGCCTTCCTGTACTCGGAGAGCGCCATGGAGATTTACTCGATCAACTCCCACAACCGGCTGATTGGCGGAATCGCCACAGGCCGCAGCGTGCGTGATGCTGTAGAAGAAGGAACCAGCTACATCGAATTGAACTCCGTGCGCGAAGACCGTGCGGAAAAGCCACCGACGCACATGTCGATTTCTTTTGACCGCAACATTTTCGAAGAGAAGACACCGGGCCTCCCGCCTGGCGACCGTTTTCACATCGACATGTACGACAAAGAGTATCCCGAAGTAGGAGATCCGATCCTGGAGTAAAAGCAAAAGTGCCAATGCGAGACAAACCAGTTCGCATTGGCACTTTCTATTTTTCATGTCAGGAAGCGGTTATTGACGTGTCCCCGTTGCCAGAACGGTGATGGTCAACTCATCTTGCGTATGCTTGATTGGGGATTCTATTTTCTTTCCTCCCTTGCGAATGGTCGTAACGGTGTATTCGACTTCTACGGTAATCTTGTATGTTTTCGTCTTCGAATTGTCCGTTTTCAGATTGAGGAACTTCTCTGCAAAAATATCGCTATGCGGGAGAGCAACCGTTGTGCCAGGTTCACCGCTTCCGACCTGCACAATCGTATATTTTGCATTTTTTACGTTGACCTTGACTCTGCCATCGACATCTACGTCTTTAAAAGAGTAGCCCAGGCGCACGTTTACCGCCCTGTTTTCCTGCACGCTTCCAGTCGAGATGACAAAGGCATACGGCGAAGTTCTTTCTTTCGGCGGTGTCAGGACAACCTGGCGAGTCGTCACATAGCCGTCGCCATTATCTGCCTTGATGATAACCGTGGTTTCCACGTACTTTCCGCCTTCCGTGCGCAGCGGAATGTCCAGGTAGTTATCGTTTTTGCTGTCCATGTTGGGAATAGGCGTAAAGTCGCTTTCCGTAGGGTTAGGCGTTGTGCTGTACTTCCAGACGGTATCCTCGGTGACATGCTCTTGAGGGGTCACCTTCACAGTCCCTATGCTTTCCAGCTCCAAAACCTTCTCCGCCTCTGCCGTAAATACCGGATACTCGCTACCGCCGATCGTGATGACCTTCGACACGCTCATTTCATTAACATCCGTCGTATCTCCGTCCTCGTTAAAGTCTTGGCGCATGGCGACTACAAAGTGGTTCACGCCTGGCTTCAACGGTACGCCTTGAGCAGTGGTGCCGTTGTTGAAATCGGTCAGTTGCGTCTGGTGGTTGACATTCTTGTTATCGCTCTCGTAAACCCAGCCAAAGGTTGCATTTGGCATGATCGTTCCAGACGGCGTAGCGACAAGCTTGGCCGTCTGCGAGCTGCCCTCTCGCTCGCCCGTCGCCGTAATTTCGATTGGCGGGTTAAAGTACACTTTCCCTTCTGCTTCGTTGGAAAGCTGTCCCAGCCCGTTTTTCACCTGACCTGTAATCACCGCAGGCCCGACAAAAGGTCCGCCCAACGAGGTCTGATTTTGCTCAATCGTAAACTGGTACGTCGTTTTGAACAGGCCGTTTCCGACTTCAACCGGAGCCTTCGGTGTGCCAGGGTCTACAGAAGTACCGTTGATGCGAAAATCCGGTTGCAGCACTTCGGTTTTACTGAAGTGGATGACTTCTGCCGTAATGACTACTTCTTTTGGATACAAGCTGTTCCAGCCATCGTTAGGTGTCATGGTCAACTGCGGCTGGGACGAAACGATGACCAGGCACGTATCCGTATATCCGCCGTCCACTGTCGTCACCGTGATCGTTGCCTGACCGCTGCCGACAGCGACGACACGCCCTACCGAGTCGACGGTCGCTACTTTTTCGTTGCTGGAGGTCCATTTCACGTCTTTGTTTTCTGCATCAGCCGGGAAGACGGTTGCCACCAGCTTCTCGGTATTGCGAGCCGGATCTTCCGCGACGAGTGTAATTTGCTCTTTATTGAGGGTGACGCCTTCCACAGCCGTGTACACATTGAAGTTCACGCTGTTGAACTTGTCCGTAATCTCCGCTTCCGTAAAATCGGTGTAATTCATCTGAGCTTGGTTGAGCGTGTACAGACCGCTTTTCGTTGCTTTCAGCTCTACGGTGAATTGCTGTTTCTCCGCACGGTACACCTTGCCGGCAGACGTATTCACGAGGTTGTACGTCACATCCTGCAACTGTCCAGCCAGTTGCTTTTTGCCTCCTGACGTAGACTGTTGCCACCCTTCGGAATTGCTGCTCACTTCAATGCCCTCCGGGTAAATTTCGTTGAAGCTGATATTTTTCAAGGTAAGCTGATTGCCAGTAACCTGATACACGTATCCCTGGAAGACGCCTGTGTAGTTGCCAGCCGCATCCTTTTTCACTTCAAAGCGGCCAAAGTTGAGGATCGGCGCCACTGTGGAACTGCTGGTCAGCTTCGTATCGTCGACGATCGGCAGCGTAATGATCGCCTTTCGATCATACAAATATTTCAAGCCTTCATTCAGTTCGTTTTTCAGATTGCTGCCTGGCAGCGTATTGACGGTCGCACCGAGTGAAACGGATTGGGTGTAGCCTGTCTTCAACAGATTCAGGTATGCCGTGCCAGTGTTTGGACTTGCCCACGCAATCGGTCCAAAATCCCCTTTTGTCGGGTCCTGGAACGAATACGCCTGGCCGACCACATAGCTCTCCTGCGGCATCCAGATTGGACGCAGACCTGTCGACGCCAGCTCGCTGACGGGAATATCCCTAGGCTCGATGGTGTACTCGATCGCGATCGGATCGCTTTTCTTGATCCGTCCCGGATTTTCATTGAGCACTTTGCGAGACAGGGCGAGCGCAGGTGTCACTTTGTCTACGATGACTTTTCGCGTAACGGTTTGCTTGGCTCCCTTGCTGTCTTCCACCTCTACCCTGATCTCGATCTCGCCGCCGTTCGGCTTGGTATTGGCCGCCTGATAAATGACGATCGAGCCGTTACCTGTCCGATCATTGGAGTAGACCTGCTTGCCGTCGACGTAGATTTTCGTTTTCAGCATGAAGTCTTTCAAATCGTAGTCGTCCACGCGGTAGACGATATCGAACGCCTTGTCGGTGCTGCGAATGCGCTCCTTGTCATTTGGCGCAATCATCGTAATGATCGGCGCATGGTTGGCACCGATGAAGGCGCGGTACAGCGTGTTGACGAACAGCTTTTGCTCGGAATCCGGAAAGCTGCTGGAGGTGTGTCCCGTACCCGAGTAGGTGACGCCTCCCTTGGAGTAGGTGTAGTAATGGTTCCAGCTATCGTCGACGTCCCGGTTGCTGCCTGTCATGTTGTACCACGGAATGACAGTCGGATCTTCCAGGTCAAGCGTATAGTACTGGTCGTGCGTTTCCGCCACCGTGACGGATTCTCCCAAAGCAAACGGGTACTGCGTCAGCAAGCCGCTGTTGACTTGCTTGGTCGTTTTCGAACGGTTCGGCGCTCCGAAGCCCAGGTTGTGCATCGGGTCGATTTGTCCGCTAATGTCTTTGAAATACGTGAGCCAGTTGTTGCTGCTGCGGTAGATCGTATCGTGGGAAAACATGACGCCCTGGCCTGTGCGGATAAAAGATTGCACCGCTTCGGCTGCTGCTGTACTGATCGACGCGCCTTCGTTGTATGTATCCCGGAAGCCAAACACCAGCATGTCGTAGTTGCCGTTCAAGGTCTTGTAATACGTTTTGTTGAAATCACTCATCGAAACCGTATTGATCTGGAGGGCGTAATCGGTGCCGTTGTCCAGATACGCCTTCTGAATCCGCTTGTTCAAATCGCTCTCGTCATTGGAGCTGACGGTTACTTGCAGCACCCTGACGTTCACTTTTTGATCGCGGAACTGAAAAATGCCTGTCTCGTAATCTTTCAGCTTGGTCGCTTCGTCTACCAGCTCCAGCTTCCAGTAGTACAGCGTGGACAAGCCTTTTGGCAGGACGAAGGAAAGCTCGTTGACTGCGCTGTTGGCCGTAAGCGAAGTCGTGCTGACCAGCTCTTCCGGCTCATATACTCTGTCGAAGTCAGCGTCAATGTACAGATTGGCGCTCAGCCCGCGGCCGACAAAAGAAGAGTAGTTCGCCAACTTGAACGTGTAGGTGATCTTATCTCCCGGACCGTAAATGGCATGCGAGGAAAGCGTGTAATCGCTCGGCTGGGAAAGAATGGTCAAGCGCGGTCTTGTCGCTATGTTTTGCGCAATTTTTTTCGCTGCATCTGAGGCGCTGCTGGCAAAAAGGACATTTTTCTGGCTGCCACTTTTATATGGGTTAAAATGCGCTTTCAACTTGCCTGTATTTTTGGTAACGGTATCGTTGTGCAAGACTACCAGTTGGCCTTTGCTGATAAACTCCTTTTTGATCGCTTCGGCCTTCAGGTCGGTGATGTCGTTCATTTTGTTTTTTGTATCGTGCGCGTTGGCCCGATCCGTCGGGGAACTGGAGTTTTCCATGTTGCGATAGCTTACCGGATCCGTGCTGTACTTCCCGGAGCCGATGTAGATCGCATCGTATTTCCCGTCCAGCTCTTCGCGAATCGCGACGAATTTTTTCATGCTCATCGTCGTGATCGCATAGTCGGAACTGGACAAGGAAAGCTCCGAACTGCCGGAATCCGTAATCTCCAAAATCTGCTTTTTCAAGTCGTTCCCGCTATTCGCATGGCTAATCGCCTGCGGCCCCCAAGTCCCCAACGTCAGTTGAACCATGAGCAGGAACAATAGCAAAAGCCTCCATACTCTCACTTTTTCCCTCTCCTCCTTTTTCCTTTTTGGCTTGGCTTCGTATAAGCGCCAGAAGCAAAATCATGATGGTTTTGCCCTTTAGCTGTCTAGCAATCCGCCAACGACTATATTACTATCAGATTACGCCAATATTGGTACTTTTGCACTAATTATCTTTTCGACAATTACGCCTTCATCTGTTCACAAGCTTGGGTCCATGGCAGACGTACCTTTTCTTGCTCCGTTAGTTTATAGTAATAAGGAAGCCATTGTACACCCCTCATGAAAAAGGATGCGAACCATGCAAAAAATCATTGTTGTAGGTGCCGGAATTTTGGGTGCTTCGACGGCGTATCAGCTATCAAAAAGAGGCGCAGAAGTAATCATTGTGGACCGAAAACATGAAGGCCAGGCCACCGATGCAGCCGCAGGGATCATTTGCCCGTGGCTGTCGCAAAGGCGCAATCAGGCGTGGTACAAACTGGCGAAGGAAGGCGCGCGCTTTTACCCCTCGCTGATCGCCGAGCTTGAGCAGAGCGGCGAGACGAGCACCGGGTATGCCCGTGTCGGCGCTCTTAGCATTCACAAGGATACAGACAAGCTGCAGGCGCTGGAAAAGCGGGCTCTCACGCGCAAGGAAGATGCGCCGGAGCTGGGCGACGTCACCATGCTTTCCTCCGAGGAGACAAAAGCGCTTTTTCCTCCGCTCGACGAGGACTACGCCGCGGTGCATGTCACAGGAGCCGCTCGCGTGGATGGCCGCGCCCTGCGGGATGCTTTGCTGCGGGCTGCGCAAAAAAATGGAGCTGTGCTTCTATACGAGGAAGCTACCCTGGTACACAACGGAACGCGGGTAACCGGAGTGCGTGCAGGCTCTGAAACGATCACCGCCGATTCCGTCATCGTCTGTGCCGGAGCGTGGGCGAACGAAATTTTCCAGCCTCTGGGCGTCCAGTTTCAGGTTACTTTCCAAAAGGGGCAAATTGTCCATCTGGACTATCCAGACGCGAATACGGGCAACTGGCCTGTGGTGATTCCGCCCAACGATCAATATTTGCTCGCCTTCGATCAGCAAAAAATGGTCGTCGGAGCCACGCACGAAAACGACGTCGCAGGCTTCGACACGCGCGTAACGCCAGGCGGCTTGCATGAAGTGTTCACAAAAGCGCTGGACATCGCCCCCAGGCTTGCCGACAGCACGTTCGTGGAAGCGCGGGTAGGCTTTCGCCCGTTCACGCCGGGATTTCTTCCCGTCCTCGGCCCGCTCCCCGGCTGGGAAGGCATTTTCGTCGCCAATGGCCTCGGCGCGTCCGGCCTGACAATGGGGCCTTACGTCGGTTATCAGATGGCCAAGCTTGCCCTAGGACTGGACATGGATATTCAGTTGGAGCATTACGCTGTGTCAGGCGCGATTGTTGCTGAATGTGAATGAGTTTGGAAAAGCGAGGTCTTGTCCCTTTTTGGGGTGGGGCCTTGTTTTTGTTTTCGGTTTTTTTGTCGGTTGTGTTGTCGGTTTGTTTTCGTTGCGGTTGTCGTGTATAGAGCGAGTGAAAGTCGTTGTAGCTCGGCTTAGCAAGCGGATTTTGTATGGTAGAGAGGCAAAACTGAATGGATTGCGCTTTTAGGGCCGGGCTTGGCTTTTGGTCGATTGTTTCCGGTGTGATGGCTAGTGTCCAGGCTGGCGGTTGTATTCGTGTGAATGCGTAGCAAGCATGCCGGAGCTGAGATGAGTGCTGTCGAAGAAGGAGAACTGCGAGTTGCAGGAACAAACAGAGTGTGAAAAGAGCCGGGAGCCCTTTACCAATGCGGGTTTCCGGCTTGTTTTTCGTGTGCAGCTCCGCTGTCTGCTGGCGCTGTAGTAGCGTATAGCGTAGCTAGCGATTATTGCGGGTCATTTGGCAGCGGCAAACAGAAAACAAATTGCTCGCCGAGCGGCCCCATTCTTCTGCGCCCGGTATCTGCAAAGCCCGCTGCCACATACAGCCGCTGGGCAGGGATGTTTTTATGGTTCACTGCCAAAACAATTTCCGTACAGGCAGGAAACTCGGTACGGATAAATGCCGGCAAGAGAAGCATTCCTTGCTTTGCATAGCCTTTGCCTTGTTGTGCATGGTTAATGGAAAAGGAAGTGAGCAGCATCGCGTCGGGGTTCGCGGAATACTCCTTTACCCGCTCCGTGGAATGGAGCAAGAAGAAGCCTACGGGTTCCTTTTCGCTTACAATCACAATCGGGTATTGGCCTTCTGTTACCGCGAGAGTCTCGACAGGCAATGATGTAAACTGTCCCTGTTCTTCGGGGAGTTCAAACGAGCGCAGCGCTGGCAAGTGAGCGGGAGAATAGTGCGTCAATTTAACGTGGACGGGTTTGTTCATTGGGGGAGCACCTGCTTTTTATTTTTATAGTAGCATAGGAACGTACGTTTGTCATTACAGATAGATATAGCGTAGTTGTAGGAATGAGGGTGGGGTGTATGGGGGATGGTCTTACGGATAGTAACGGTTCGCTCCCTATATTTGGATCAGTCCGGGATAGTTCCCAAAATACAACAATTGTAAAAGTGTGAATTAGGGCATTTTGCTTACTTTCCAGTTGTTTTAGCGCTCCATACTGCCTTCTTGAAAGTCAGCGCGTGGCTCTTTGTTTTTTCTTAAATAGATCCACGAGGACGATCAAAGCCAGAATCAAAACGGAGTGCACGAAAGGCTTCAGGATGCTGGGGTCGTCGTAAATAAAGTAGGCCACTATAAAGTTAAGGGCAAACGTGATGAAGTATCCGAACATTTGGTCACCTCGTTTCGGAACTGGGGTTTTGGTTGGGCGGATTTTTTAATGTTGGGCTTTGCGGTTTGTTCAGTATGAGTTTAATTTTTTCGTAGGCTTATTTTGTGGGTTTAGGGTGTTCTAGGCAGTTGCCATTTTGTCGTAAGAACTTGGTTCGTTGTGGCAGTTCACTCGTGTTCGGGTTCGTAATGTACAGAAGCGAAAAAAGCAGAACAGTCTGTGTTAGAGCGGTTTCAGTCCCTTTGTTTCTCGGGGTCTTAATGTAACGTGACCTCATCGGTTTTTACCCTGAGTTTTCAGCGTGTTTCAGTCCCCTCGTACCTCGGGTCCTCAATGTAACGGTTTAAGGTTTTCATAGTTATGTCCTCCTTTATAAAGGTTTCAGTCCCCTCGTACCTCGGGTCCTCAATGTAACTATAAGTAAACAGCGGATAAACTACGTAGTAAGAGAAGTTTCAGTCCCCTCGTACCTCGGGTCCTCAATGTAACCGACCTTGGTCGGCATGAACAAACTCAGTAATGCCAGGGCTTTGCTTGTAGTCAAAGTCCTCAACATTCCGCACTTTTTTCGAGGATTACCTTTCTGTCCAAAAACAGGCCCCATCCTCGAAAACACTTTCTCTCCATTTATTTTCCGGCTGAGTCCTATCATTAGTATTCACTTGCAGGGGTATAATCATGTGCTCTCACGACTATAATAAATCATTTGCCTCATTTTTATAATACCTCTCCCTCGTTTCCTGCCGAAATCACGACAAAATATCTTTTGTCCACAAAAAGACGCACCTCACTTCTCATCTTCCCTTTCGGCAGACATCCCCATCGCCCAGCATGGCGCCGAAGGTTCTTCCTGTTTCCTCAGATTCTTTCTTGCTCACTCTCATCTGCGTATCTATTGCTCTTGGAGAAACAAGACCCCATCGGGACTTTTCCCCTCAAGCTCAGTGCCATACCACTCGCAGCCTGGTTAAAAAACTTCTCGTTACCGAGATGCCAGTTTCCCTTGACCAGCACTGTACAGTAAACTAAAGTGGAATTTGGATTTCTCAATATTTACCAGAAACAAAATTCGCCCACGCAAAACTTTTTCGATTAGGAGGTATTCTATGAGGCTGCAAGAACCGTTGCAACGTTCGTTGCGGTCAGCGATAGAAAAAATCCAAAAGCAATACGGCTACACCCTAAGCAAACTCAGTGCGCTGTCGGGAATCAATCACGGGCATCTCAGCGATATTTTACGGGGCAATCGCCCGATGACGATAAGACAGTTGGATGCCTTGGCTACAGCATTTGAACAGCCTCCCGGATGGCTGTATGAATTGTACCCCGACGAGTGCTTTGCCAAAGAAAGAGTCTCGCGGCCGAGGGTGATCCCGTATTTGATCCGGTGTGCTGAGATTGGGCGACAGGATTGCATTCAACCGATCGTTTCTAAACTGCTGGATGAGCAAAAAAATGTGGATATCCTCTTTTCAGTAGGAGAACGCCTCTTTGAAGCGGGGAAGCGCAAGGAATCCATTCCTTTTTACCAGCTCGTGATTGAAAATGAAAAGGATAGCCATTCAGAACGCTTTTCGCTCAGTCAGTACAGATTGTTTCGTGCAACGCTAGGAGCGAATGCCGAAGACAACTGGAAAGCCGTCATCCGCTTTGAACCTTATCGAAATCGCCTGCCGGAAAATTATCAGTTGGACGGGTTGCTTCAGTTGGCGAATGTATCTTTTGTTTTGCAAAGGTGGAGCGATATGGAAAAGTATGCAGACGAGCTCCGCTTACTGGCCTCGAA
The DNA here is from genome assembly GCF_058781555.1 of Brevibacillus sp. FW306-2-1A-C05A. Taxonomy (NCBI): domain Bacteria; kingdom Bacillati; phylum Bacillota; class Bacilli; order Caryophanales; family Paenibacillaceae; genus Brevibacillus; species Brevibacillus sp. FW306-2-1A-C05A. The sequence continues at coordinate 4,768 of NZ_JBYSWV010000020.1, read as the reverse complement.
GGTTTACGAGCATGAATGGCGCAAACGGAAAAACGCCAAGACGTGTGAGCCGCTCAAGACCGAGCGTCATCTGGTTGTGTATTACGGTCAAGGCTTTCTGCTGAAAGGAGCTGCCTTGCAGATGCAAGGGCTGTATGGTGAAGCGAAAAAGTATGTGCAGGGCTATGCTGATCTTGACTGGTTTGAACTCCTTGATAATACAGGGCGAATGGAAGTAGAGAAGTTCAAGACATGGGCAAAAGCCAATATGTACACGTATGATTTACTGATGGGAGATACCCAAGTCTTGCCCGAGTATTTGGATTTTTTAGACAAACACCCTACGGAAATACCAGCCGGACTTTTGACGATCATGGAAGTTGCCAGCAAATTCGACATTTCTATCGATCATGTTTTAGAGCGGTATTCTGCGGAAATCGAACGCTTTTATGAACATCAGGATCAGATTAATAAGGGAAGACATTATAACTTCCGGTATTTTAAAATCGCATATGAATTGAAGCGCGGCCGCATGAACAAAGCACTCGACGAAATTTTATGCTGCATGGACTTGGCCGACTTGTGCTAGATTTTGGTTAATGTATCGGTCCTCTGCGACGTGTCCAAACCACTCCGCAAAGCAGTACTTGCTTTGCTTGGCAGTTCAAAAACGAAATAGCCTGAGATAAAAGCCAGCATTTGTGTAAACGTGCTGGCTTTTATATTTCCTTATTTTCTCTAAACCGAATTTTTTGGAGAGTGCTGTATAGTAGAATTGCCCTTCCCTTACACAAAAAGGAAGGTATCACCGAGAAATTTCCGATTAACCAGATCTTTTCCCGATTAAACTGGAACAAATCACTTTTAATCTCTCCATAAAGACAGGTGTATGATTCAAGTGAACAAAAAAAGGAAAAATGAAGAAGACCTATTGAATATCATCGAAGAATTACGAAGACAACTTGTTAAACTCGTTCAGGAAAAAGGATTGGACCATATAGAGGTTGTAATTCTGAGCCAGCGTCTGGATGAATATATTGTCCAGTTTCAAAGCAGTATGAATCCAAAATGATAGCGATTACACGATTTCTCGGGAATGTAAATTTTTTTGAGTAAATGGGTTTTTAACAGGCGGATGGCAACATGAGCGGCTTTACATGTAGAGGCGGGTAGGAACACACGCGGCGTCCGCCTTGCGAGGCAATATGCCTTCAATCAATCACACGCGATCTTCAGCGGCCATAAAGTGCGCTTTGTCGTCTGAACGTCGATGCCCAAGCAGATGCTCTGGATATCGTTCTGCTGCTCTACGGCTCTTTGTAGTTGCCTTCTCATTGTTACTCGCACTCAAGACGGAACTTATACTCATATCGTGAACATTAAGTAAAACATGCAACTATATACGAATTTACTGCGACAAGAATTGTCGAAATTTGTAAACAAAAAATAATTTACAATTATGGTATTCATTCCTATATTCTATATGTTTTTAACAAGTTATTCCAGGAGTGAACATAATGGTAAAGAACATCTCTATTCGCGATTACACACCTAGTAGAAGCAACACGGATCAAACTGCAAAAGTTACTACTCCACCCAAAACATCCCCTCCTCCTAAAGAAGTAGCCACTGCGACACCCAAACCAAAAAGTGACTCCGTTCAAATTAGTCTGGCTGCACAACAGGCTTACGAACAGTCTTCTTTTGCAAACCGCTCAACAACGTCTACAACATCCTATAGCCCGTCCCTTTCATCCGCTTCTGGAAGTAAAGTAGCAGGAGTTACGGCGTACAGTGCAAGTTCTAATAGTATAGATGTTACAGTGAACGGCAGAAACATATCCGCTGGTAATTCTAACGTCGATGGATATAAAAAAGACGGAATGAACATGGTTGCAATCAAGGCTGTGCTAGAGGAGCTTGGCGGGCGAGTCTCTTATGAACAGGGGAATGGGTTTGCAAAAATCACCTTAAAAGGGGAAGGTGGTAGTTACGTTAAACTCAGAATTAGCAGTGGACAAATCACCTACGCTGGTACATATTCGAAGGACGGTGACAGTGAAAGGAGTATTACAATCGGTGCTGCTGAAATTAAAAATGGAACGACCTATGTTTCGGATGATGTAATTAGTCGATTGTATGCGGTCAAAGTCACTTCAAACCCAAAGGGAAACTCGGTAGTTATTAACAGCTCGATTAATCAAACAGAGGTAAACGGAAATCAGGTCAAAATTAACAGTTTAATGGTTCGGGACCATAATTTATATGCGACGCCACAAGAATTGCTTTGGGCGGCTGGCTATCAGACCAAATATGAAGGAACCACCTTGATTGGGACTAAAGGAGATACACGGGTAAAATACAACCTTCAAAGAGGCTCCTTAGAGATTAATGAAAATCATAAGGTGAAAAAATATGACGTCAAACTGGAAAACTTCGATCACAAAGATGTGGTGCGCGTTTCTTCTTTCCTAAACAAATTGCCTGATACGGATGTAGAATGGGATCAGAGGAAAGGAACGTTAGAAATTAATACATCTACATTCGATGATTGGGAAAATCGAACGGGAAGCTTTATCTTTGCCGCTTTGGGTGAAATGGCGGTTGAATTTGCCTTTTCCGATGTGAAAACCCTATTCGATCCCAAAGCCAGCAAAACAGAGAAAACAGTAGCTGCCGCCTCTTTGCTTCCAACTGGTAAAGCTTTAAAAATCCCTGCTGTCGCAGCCCTTTTGACGAGATTTGGCGGTGATGGGGAACATGTACTTCGAATGGTTAATCTCGGTAGCAATGTCGGGGAAGCTTTGGCTGAATCCAAAAAAGCTGTCTTGTTTGAAGGGAATAGCAACTGGGGTTGGAAACATATTAAGGATTTACACGTAGGCGACCCAAATCGTCTCCCTAGAGGCAAAACCATCTTCCCTTCCGCCATGTCTGAGAGAGACATCATGAATTTGATTATGGATCAACTGAATAAGGTGAACAAACCTACCGCACAGGAATTTATGAGAAATAATGCTGGAACTTACGACTTGAATGATGTCTACGATATTACATTTTCACAAGAAAAGCACGGTATTAAATCATTGAGAATTGTCGTCAATCATAATTTAGGAACGATAACGACTGCATATCCATTGAGTGGATCGAAAGTGCGAGAAGGAAGATTGTAAAGGAGGCTGCTTTAACTTGAAGATGCATTTTCAAATCGAGAAGCAGGAACGGCTTGAACAGGGGAAATTTTTTGAGTTTTTTAAAGGAAAAGTAGATATTACGTGCACATGGAATGGAAACGAGTTTGTGTTTTCCTTCTTTCGGGCAGTTGATGCCTTGGATGAGTTTTTTAGTCTGCTTTATCTCATGGAATCAAGGGGTGTCAAGATCAAGATGGAGAATCCAGATTCGGTTGGCACCTACTATTTTGAATTGAAAGATGAGCAATTCGTCCTTGATTACTTTATTTTTGAGGATTTGGTGGCCCATTATGAAGCACCGGTTCCTTATCATACTTTTAAAAAAGAATTGGTAGCCTCACTCCATACCTATTTGGAAGAGTTAAAGAAGATAAACCCTGACATCACAAATCATCCAATCTATCAGGGGCTTACCCGTTGCCAAATAAACCGCGAGTGGTTTGACCACTATTGTGAAATGATCGCTGACGCTTATCGCCGAGCGAATCGGGAAGTGCCTGCCCGAGATGAGTTATTCCGTCATCATATTGTAAAAAAGTAAATACAGAATTATGCGAGTCTCTGCACCAAAACCTTGATTTCCAAAAAAATTCCTTCTCGACTGAGAAACATACTATAAATTCATAACCAGCCGTCCATGATATGCTCCCTCATAGTAGACAGAGTACATGCTTGCTTTTTCTGTCTACTATGAGGGGTTTTCTTATAGAAAAGGTCTGGGGAACTCTTGACGCTGCGTTCGAGAAAAAAGCAGTGGATGTATCATTGAGCCTTTTGCAAAATTAGGTTTTCGTTAAAAAATGAAGGTAATGATACGTAAAATTGGCCCGATCATCAAGAATGCTGTTGTTTCAGTCCCTCTTTTCTCGGGTCCTCAATGTAACTATGAGCTGCTATCGACAATGACGTATCAACAGCAACCGTTTCAGTCCCCTCGTTCCTCGGGTCCTCAATGTAACAGGCGGACGGGAAAATTCACCCGTGGCACAATACGTGTTTCAGTCCCCTCGTTCCTCGGGTCCTCAATGTAACTACGGTGCTGCCGATCAGCCAACTGGCGATTTTTGGCGGTTTCAGTCCCCTCGTTCCTCGGGTCCTCAATGTAACCTGGAGAGCATCCCTGCCGAACGGTGGACAATGGCCTGTTTCAGTCCCCTCGTTCCTCGGGTCCTCAATGTAACCGGATGCGATTTCGGACAAAGCCGTTAAGAAGATCATGTTTCAGTCCCCTCGTTCCTCGGGTCCTCAATGTAACCGACCTTGGTCGGCGTGAACAAACCCAGTCATGCCAGGGCTTTGCTTGTAGTCAAAGCCTTCAACATTCCTCTCTTTTTTCGAGGATTATCTTTTTGTCCAAAAACAGGCTTCATCCTCGAAAACACTTTTTCTCCACTTGCTTTCCGGCTGTATCCTACCATTAGTATTCACTTTCAAGAGTATAATCATGTGCTCTCACGACTATAATAAATCATTTGCCTCATTTTTGTAAGATTGCTCCCTCGTTTCCTAACGAAATCACTACAGAATATCTTTTGTTAATTAAGGAGGCACACCGCAACCTCCCCTCTTCCCCTTCAACAGCCATTCCCATCCAT